>JANOGJ010000627.1:0-2586 GCA_031405995.1 Acidobacteriota bacterium | reverse complement strand
CTGAGCGGCGACCGGGAAAAAATTCTCCGGGACAACAAGGTCGAGATCATCGCCCTGGAGAGTTCCGCGACCCCGTGGTCCAGCATGCTCATCCTCTGGGCGCCGATCGTCCTGATGATCGGGTTCTGGGTCTTCATGATGCGGCAGATGCAGAGCGGGGGGAACAAGGCCCTCTCGTTCGGCAAGAGCCGCGCGAAGCTGTCGTCGAGCACGCAGAAGAAGGTGACGTTCAAGGACGTCGCCGGCGCCGACGAAGCCAAGGAAGAGCTCCAGGAAATCATCGACTTCCTGCGCGAGCCGCAGAAGTACCAGAAGCTCGGCGGCCGGATTCCGAAGGGTGTCCTGCTCGTCGGGTCGCCCGGCACGGGCAAGACGCTCCTCGCGCGCGCCGTCGCGGGCGAAGCCAACGTGCCGTTCTTCTCCATCAGCGGCTCGGACTTCGTCGAGATGTTCGTCGGCGTCGGCGCGTCGCGCGTGCGCGACCTGTTCGAGCAGGGCAAGAAGAACGCGCCCTGCATCGTCTTCATCGACGAGATCGACGCCGTCGGCCGCCATCGCGGCGCCGGTCTCGGCGGCGGCCACGACGAACGCGAGCAGACGCTGAATCAGCTGCTCGTCGAGATGGACGGCTTCGAGTCGAACGAGGGCGTCATCCTCATCGCCGCGACGAACCGGCCCGACGTGCTCGACCCGGCCCTGCTGCGCCCTGGCCGGTTCGACCGCCGCATCGTCGTCGGCCGTCCGGACGTCAGGGGGCGCGAAGGCATCCTGCTCGTCCACACGAAGAAGATCCCCCTCGCCGACGACGTGGATCTCAAGGTGCTGGCCCGCGGCACCGCGGGGTTCTGCGGCGCGGACCTCGCGAATCTGGTGAACGAAGCCGCGCTGAACGCCGCGCGGTACAACCAGAAAGTCGTCCGGATGATCGACTTCGAGTTCGCGAAGGACAAAGTGATGATGGGCTCGGAGCGCCGCTCCCTCATCATCACCGACGAGGAGAAGCGCAACACGGCGGTGCATGAGGCCGGGCACGCCCTGCTTGCGGCCCTGCTGCCGAACGCCGACCCGGTCCACAAGGTCACGATCATCCCGCGCGGCATGGCGCTCGGCGTGACGATGCAGCTGCCGATCGACGACCGGCTGAACTACTCGCGCGATTACCTGCTGGATCAGCTGGCGATCCTCCTGGGCGGCCGCATCGCCGAAGAGATCACGTCGGGCAAGCTGACGACCGGCGCCGGCAACGACCTCGACCGCGCCACGGACCTCGCCCGCAAGATGGTCTGCGAGTGGGGCATGAGCGACGCCATGGGCCCGCTCACGTTCGGCAAGCGCGACGAGCAGATCTTCCTCGGCCGCGAGATCAACAAGGCGCAGGATTACAGCCAGGACACGGCGATCCGCATCGACCAGGAAATCAAGAAATTCGTGATGGACAGCTACGAGCGCGCGCGCGATCTGCTGGTCGAGCGCAAGGCCGAGCTGCTCAAGATCGCCGAGGAATTGCTGGCGCGTGAGGTGCTCGACGCCGATCAGGTCACGCGCCTCGCCCACGGCCTGCCGCTCGAGGACAAGCCCGCCGCGCCGGCCGTTCTCACGGCGGATGAAGCCCCGCGCCGTGAGGCACTCGAGCGCCCGGCCCCGATTGTGCCCGCGCTCGGCTCTCCGATCGCGCAGGAGTAGGCGCCGCGTCCTCCCTGCCGCCCCGCGCCCGATTCACCCTTCCGCTGCCTGACGGACGATCGCTCGCCCTCGGCGGGCGCACGCTCGTCATGGCCATCGTCAACGTCACGCCGGATTCCTTTGCCGACGGCGGCGTCCGGTTCGATCCCGATCGCGCGATCGCGGACGCCATGGCGATGGCCGCCGCCGGCGCGGACCTCGTCGACGTCGGCGGCGATTCGACGAGGCCCGGCGCCTCGCCGCTCAGCGAACTCGAGGAATGGAACCGGGTCGCGCCGGTGCTCGAGGGCCTGCGCGGCCGCATCGGCGTGCCCGTGTCCATCGACACCTACAAGGCCGCGATCGCCCGCCGCGCGGTTGGTCTCGGGGCGGCGATCGTCAACGACATCAGCGCGCTCGCCTACGAGCCGGAGCTCGCCGGCGTGGTGGCGTCGACCGGGGCGGCGCTGGTGCTGATGCATCACCGCGGCCGCTCGGCGGACATGTATGCGGCGGCCAGATACGGCGACGTCGCCGGAGAAGTGGCCGCGGAGCTCGGCGGGCGCGTGCACGTGGCGCTCGCCGCCGGCGTGCCGGCGGCGAGCCTCATCCTCGATCCCGGCCTCGGGTTCGCGAAACAGGCTGCGCACTCGCTCGAAGCGCTGGCCCGGCTGCCGGTGATCGCCGCGCTCGGCTACCCGCTGCTCGTGGGGCCGTCGCGAAAGTCGTTTCTGACGGCCGCCCTGGGCGCGGCGCCTCCCGCCGAGCGCCTGTGGGGCACCGCCGCCGCCGTCGCGGCCTCGGTCCTGCTCGGCGCGCACATCGTGCGCGTGCACGACGTCGCGGAGATGGTGCAGGTCGTCCGCGTCGCCGACGCGATACGAGGTCGGGACTCGTTTGTGGTGGCACCTTGAGCGGCTGTTT
>JANOGJ010000623.1:0-2140 GCA_031405995.1 Acidobacteriota bacterium | reverse complement strand
CGTCTGTTCAGCCGCGCGTGGCGCGGCGCGCGTTAGAGGGTTCTCCGAGCCGCCATGCAAGACCAGACGCACGCACCCGCCCAGCCGTTCAACGCCGGCGAAGTCATCATCGGCCACGTCTCGAACAGTGATCCGAGCCATCCGCTGATCCACCTGCCCACGGTGTGGGGCATCGACCTGTCCGTGAGCAAGCACGTGTTCATGATCTGGCTCGTGGCGGCCATCATCTTCGTCGTCGTCACGGCGCTCGTGCGGCGCTACGTCCGCCAGACCAGGCCCGTGCCGACCGGCCTGATGAACCTGCTCGAGCTCACCGTCGTGTTCATCCGCGACGACGTCGTGCGGCCGAACGTCGGCGACAAGTGGGTGCGCGTCTGGACGCCGTTCCTCCTGACGCTGTTCCTCTTCATTCTGTGCGCGAACGTCATCGGACTCGTGCCCATCTTCGACCTGCTGGCGCTCGTCGACCACACTATCCTGCGCACGGGCGAGCACTCGTTCCTGCAGCGGCTGATTCACGGCGGCTCCACGGCGACCGGGAACTTCAACGTCACGGCCGGCCTGGCGACGATCAGCTTCGTGGCGATCATTTCGGCCGGGACCATGGCGCACGGCTTCGTGCGTCACTGGCTCAACATGATTCCGAAGGGCGTGCCGTGGCCGCTCTACTTCCTGCTGATTCCGCTCGAGTTTCTCGGCATGCTGGTGCGGCCGTTCGCGCTCACCATGCGACTCGCGGCGAACATGACCGGCGGGCACATCGCCCTCCTGGCCATCCTGTCCTTCGTGTTCATCTTCGCGGAACAGGCGGGTAACGCGTTCGTGGGGATTGGCACCGGCGTGGCGTTTGCCGTGCCGCTCGCCGTCGGGATTTCGGGGCTCGAAATGATCGTCGTGCTGGTGCAGGCGTACGTGTTTACACTGCTCTCGGCCGTCTTCATCGGCATGGCGATTCACTCGCATCACTAACACTGACACTGGAGGAATGGATATGGACGTCGCACAGGCCGCCGCGGAGATCAAAACTGCAGGACCGAATCTTTGGCACTACGCGGGAGCCGGCATCGGGCTCGGACTCTCCGTCATCGGAGCGGGCATCGGCATCGGCAAACTGGCCGCGGGCATGGCCGAAGGCATCGCCCGTCAGCCGAGCGCGGCCGGGCAGATTACCAGCGCGACGAACCTGGCGCTCTTCCTGCTCGAAGGCGTCGCGATTCTCTCGCTCATCTTCTGCCTGCTCATCGTCTTGTTGAAGTAGCGCGGGACGCGAACTGCAGACGAGGACACGCTTGTGAACAACCCGCTGGTTCAGCCTGATCCAGGCCTCTACATCTGGACGATCGTCACCTTCGTGGTGCTCGTCTTGCTGCTCCGGAAATTCGCGTGGCGGCCCCTGCTCGAGGCCCTCGATCGGCGCGAGAAGCTGATCGTGGGCGCGGTCGACGACGCGCACAAGGCCAAGGCCGAGTTCGATCGCGCGAAGCAGGAGGCGTCACAGGTCGTCGTCCAGGCGCGGAGGGAGGCCGACGCGATCCTCGCCCGGACGCGCGCCGATTCGGAGCGCCTGCGGGCCGAGGCGCACGCGAAGGCGGCCGAGGAAGCCGCCGGCATCCTCCGCAACGGCGAGCGCCGGATCCAGCAGGAGACGACCAAGGCCATCCTGCAACTCCGCCGTGAAGCGGTGGACCTCTCGATGGCCATCGCCTCAAAACTCCTTCGTCATAACATTACGAAGGAAGACAACGAGCAGCTCATCAAGGAAGTGGTCGACCATCTCGACGACACCCGGCACTGATCGGCCCCGGTAGAGAGCCGGGCATGGCCAGGATCGACGCGCTGCTCGTCCTGATGGTGCTCATCTGGGGCGTGAACTACAGCGTCATCAAGCGCGCGTTCGCCGAGATTCCGCCCCAGCCGTTCAACGCCCTTCGCGTCGTCATCGCGTCGGCCGTGTTCCTCACGGCTATTCGTTGGGCGCGCCGGCGCGCACGGGAGGGCCGGTCCTCGTCGGTCTTCCACACGCCGAATCCGCTGACCACGCGCGACCGTTGGGACCTGGTCTGGCTGGGCTTGGTCGGCCACTGCCTGTACCAGTTCTGCTTCGTGGGCGGGGTCGCCTTGACCAGTGTGTCGAACGCGG
>JANOGJ010000552.1:0-2172 GCA_031405995.1 Acidobacteriota bacterium | reverse complement strand
CGGCCCGCGGGCCTTCTGGACCAGTTCCGACACGCGGCGTCCGGAGGTGTGTTTCGACACGAGCGACAGCCCGCCATCCGCTTCGAGGCGCTCGACCGAGCGCACGACCGCGAGCGACGGGTGCTGCAGCTGGGCGAGTTGCTCGACGCGGAGGCGGAGCGCCACCTCGAAGCCCGGCGACTCGCTGAACTCTTTCTTGAACCGGAGGACCTCGAGCGACGTCGCGCTGGCGTGGTCAAACGCCAGCTGGCGGTCGCCGAGCTGATCGGTGAACCCGGGCGTGTACGAACGGGTCCGGGGGAGCGGGCCGTCGGTGGCTCGCGAGGGGGCGGCGGAGCTTGAAATCGCGGTCATGTGATACCGATCACCAGAATCGTCAGGTTCCCGGACATCTAGTGCAGGATTCGGGCCAGAGATCGGTTTCAGGACCGTGTCGCAGGCAGGCGGGACATCGACGAACGCGGTGCGCGGCGGGCTGCGGCCGGCACAGCGATCGTTGGCTTTTGAGGATCGGGTTACAAATCGGTAAGGCCGGGTTCGTACCCGGAGCACGCTCGCACCGGAACAGAGGGGTACCGCGGGAACCGGGGATCAGTCTTCGACCGCTCGCACAACAGAAAGCGACCGCCGCGGTCGTTTCCCGTCACCCGCCCGTGGCGGCAGGCGCCGCAGAGCCCCCAGGGGGTCTCGTCTTGCCGGTACTCGGGCGGATCGTCAATCATGTGGACGCATGTTCACGTCAGAAGCAACGACCCGAGGGGTGCGGGTATCGGTCCTCGCCGAGTACGCCCCCGACCGGTCGCGTCCCGAGCAGGGGCAGTGGTTCTTCCTCTACACGATTACGATCGCCAACAATGGCCCCGACACCGTGCAGCTCGTGTCGCGCCACTGGATTATCACCGACGGCGCGGGCAAGGTTGAAGAGGTGCGCGGGGCGGGCGTGGTCGGCGAGCAGCCAGTGCTCGCTCCGGGCCAGTCGTTCACGTATACGTCCGGCTGCCCGCTGAAGACGCCGTTCGGGACGATGGAAGGCACGTATCAGATAATCGCAGCCAACGCCGCGGCCTTCGACGCCCGCATCGCGCCGTTCACGCTCAGTGAACCGTACACGGTGCACTAGAACGCACAGTCCACCGCGAGCGCGCGCTTGAGCCGCGCGAGGTACTCGGTCTTGGGGATCTCGACCGCCCCGAACTGCTCGAGGTGCGGCGTCACCCACTGGATGTCGAGCAGGCGAAAGCCGTGGCGCGTCATGTGATCGACGAGGACGGCCAGCGCGACCTTGGACGCGTCCGTCTCGCGATGGAACATCGACTCGCCGAAGAACGCGCCGCCGAGATGGACGCCATACAGCCCGCCGGCCAGCGCGCCGCCGCGCCAGACTTCGATCGAATGGGCGAGCCCGAGGCGATGGAGCGCCAGATACGACTCGACAATCTCGTCGCTGATCCAGGTGCCCTCGCCGGGGCGCTCGGCGCAGGCGCGCATGACGCCCTCGAACGTCCGGTCCACCGAGATTTCGAAGCGCCCGCTTCGCAGGACGCGCGCGAGGCGCGCCGGTATGTGGAACGCGTCGAGGGGCAGGATGCCGCGCGGGTCGGGTGAAAACCACCCGATCTCGCCCCCGTCGACCGCCATGGGGAAGATGCCCTCGCGGTACGCGCGGACGAGCAGCGCGGGGTCGATCACGGGGTGCGTCAGTACTCGGGCGGCGGCTCGATGAACGCTTGCGGCGTCGACCCCGGATCGGGCCGTCCGCTGCCGGCGAGCCGACTGATCGCGCGGACCGTCATGTCGTGGTCACACAGAATCTGGCAGGACAGCCGCACGCCGGTCAGGCCTTTGGCCGCCAGCGCCGCCTGCTCCGCCTTCGTCTTGGCGGGCGGCTCGCCGGCGACGAACTCCACGCGGCACGTGGTGCAGCGCGCGCGGCCGCCACAGGCATGGAGCTGATCGATTCCGGCGTCCTGTTCGAGCGCGAGGACGAGCCGCTTGGCATCAGGAACCTGGAATGTGCCGACGTCGATGACAGTCAGGGTAGGCATGGGTAACTCATTCTAAGAGCATTCACCATGAAGAACATGAAGAGCATGAAGCTCCGTTCTGAAGCCCGACGGCAACCCCGCCGACGAGTGGCACCGGCATACGAATGCCGGTCGACCGTTCGAGACC
>JANOGJ010000550.1:0-1675 GCA_031405995.1 Acidobacteriota bacterium | reverse complement strand
GGTCTTCAGACCCCGGGATCGGCGGCGGGACCGATCATCGGCGCCGCGATCAGCGCGGCCGCACTGCTTGGCGTCGGCGCGTACGCGCCGCCGGCGTTCCTCCAGCACTTCACCGTGTTCGTGCTGGCCTGCTTCGTCGGTTACATGGTCGTCTGGACGGTGACGCCGGCGCTGCACACGCCGCTGATGAGCGTCACGAACGCGATCAGCAGCATCATCATCATCGGGGGACTGATTCAGATCAGCGCGGACACGCCCCTTGTGATGTGGATCGCCGCCATCACCGTCACGCTCACCAGCGTCAACATCGCCGGCGGATTCGCCGTGACCCAGCGCATGCTGGGCATGTTCCGGAAGTAGGCGAATCATGGCTGCGGGACTCGTCTCCGTCTGCTACATCGCCGCGACCGTCCTGTTCATCCTCGCGCTCAGCGGCCTGAGCCACCCGGAAAGCGCGCGGCGCGGCAACCTCTTCGGCATGGCGGGCATGGGCCTCGCGCTCCTCGCGACCGTGCTGGGCGTCGTCACGGCCAACTACGGCATCCTGTTTGGCGGCCTCCTCATCGGCGGATCGGTGGGCCTCGTCCTCGCCCGGCGCGTGCAGATGACGCAGATGCCGGAGCTGGTGGCGCTGCTGCACAGCCTCGTCGGATTGGCCGCCGTGCTCGTCGGCTTTGCGAATTTTCTCGGTCACGCCGTGGAAATGACCGCGACGGAAAAAGCGATCCACGACGTCGAGACCTACCTCGGGATCCTGATCGGCGCGGTCACGTTTTCGGGCTCCGTGATCGCCTTCGGCAAGCTGAACGGCACCATCGGCGGCAAGCCGCTCACGCTGCCCGGCCGTCACTGGCTCAATCTAGCTTTGCTTCTCGTCGCGATCTGGTTCGGCAAGGCGTTCGTCGAGCAGGCGCCGCTCGGCACGGGTCTCGTGCCTCTGCTCGTCATGACCGCTGTCGCGTTGCTCTTTGGCATCCACATGGTGATGGCGATCGGCGGCGCGGACATGCCGGTCGTCGTGTCGATGCTCAACAGCTACTCGGGCTGGGCGGCGTCGGCCACCGGCTTCATGCTCAACAACGACCTGCTCATCGTCACCGGCGCGCTCGTCGGGAGCAGCGGCGCGATCCTGAGCTACATCATGTGCAAGGCGATGAACCGCAAGTTCCTCTCGGTCATCGCCGGCGGATTCGGCACGGGCGACGGCGGCGCCGCGGCGCCCGCGGGCGATGCGGCCGATCAAGGCGAGGTCGTGTCGATCGACCCGGCCGAGACGGCGGCGCTGCTCGCCGAGGCCAGGGACGTCGTCATCGTCCCGGGTTACGGCATGGCCGTCGCGCAGGCGCAGCATACCGTCTACGAAATCACGAAGTTCCTGCGGGAAAAGGGCGTGAAGGTCCGGTTTGCCATTCATCCGGTGGCCGGCCGCATGCCCGGGCACATGAACGTGCTGCTCGCGGAAGCCAGGGTGCCGTACGACATCGTGCTCGAGATGGAAGAGATCAACGAGGACTTCCCCGACGTCGACGTCTCGTTGGTCATCGGCGCCAACGACATCGTGAACCCGTCGGCCGAAGACGAGCCAAACAGCCCCATCGCCGGCATGCCCGTCCTGCAGGTGTGGAAGGGGCAAGACAACCGTGGTGATGAAGCGGAGCATGGCGACGGGCTACGC
>JANOGJ010000542.1:0-14334 GCA_031405995.1 Acidobacteriota bacterium | reverse complement strand
CGACAAGTCGGCAAGCTCGTCGGCGGCGGCGGGTTCAGAGTCCCCGGCGGGGATCAGCTTGCGGAACGTGGCCACTTCGATGGCCTTGTCGCCGAACTTCACATGCGCGAGCCGGAAGCGTCGGCCGATGATCCAGCAGTTCCGGAACAGCTTCTTGATCTGATACGGATGGGCCGAGGTGCCGATGTCGAAGTCTTTCGGGCGCCGGTTGAGCAGCAGGTCGCGCACGCTGCCGCCCACGAGGTACGCCGTATGGCGGTTCTGCTGCAGGCGGTACAGCACCCGGAGCGCGTCGGGGTCGATGTCCCGGCGCGAGATCGGATGATCCGCGCGCGGGACGATAACAGGATCGGGCACCGACCCGATTATAAGGGCCGGTTGGGAAGTCCCGCGATCCGCAGATCCTGGACCTTTCGCTCGCCTTCGGCCAGCGTGAACGCGTACGACGCGGGCACGAGCTGCTCGAGAAACGCCGGGTCGTTCGCTTCGCCCTGCGCGATGTCGACGACGGCCGCGATGCGGTAGTCCCCGGGCGGCAGATTGGTCACGTTGAACCGTCCGTCCGTGCCCGGCCGCGTCGATCGAATGCGCCTCGCCTGCGGCGTCCAGTACCGCTTGTCGGCCGCGAAGACGATGATCGTGTAGTCGGGCGCCGGCCGGCCCGACGCGTCCTGCAGCACGCCGCTCACGTTCTGTGTGGCGTCGGTGAAGGTCAGCACGGCATCGGCCAGCTCGTCGTTCGGCGCGATCTCGAGCGGGTAGTCCAGGACATCCCGGCCCTTGATGATCGCGGACTTCAGCGTCCAGTTGAGCCCGGGGCCGCCGCCCGCGGGAGCGGGGGCGGAGCCGCTGACGAGGTACCGGCCCGGCGTGACGCCGGTGATGGTGAAGCGACCCGACGCGTCGATCTGCGCGCCCGGAAGGGCCGTCATGACGTTGAAGCCCGTGGCCGACGGGGCCGGCGACAGGCTGACGCGCACGCGCGTCAGATCGGTCGGCGCCGCGAGCCGCGTGCCTTTGAACTCGAGCCGGCCGCTCACCGTCATGCCGGGCTGCAGCGCGAGCGTCACGTTCGACTGCGTAGTGCCGTCGGCGGTCACCTCCGCGGTGGCCCAGTACGCGGTGCCGCCGCGCGACGCCGGTCCGGTCGTGATCGTCTGGCCCCCGCCGCTGGCCATCACGAACTCAAAGACCTCCGGCTGGGCGCCGCCGCCGGCGCGTCCGACGGGCGCGTTCGCCGATAGCCGCGCGTTGATCGTGTACTGGCCCGGCGGCACGGCAGCGTAGCTGAACTTGCCGTCCGCAGCGGGCGTGACGCGGTTGAGAAACGTCGAGCCCAGCACGCCGGGGGCGGCCTGGGCGCCGGTCGCGGCCATCGTCAACTGCACGTTCTGGGGCGAGAAGCCGGCGGGCACGATGACCGTGCCTTCGATCTTCGCCGTGCGGACGAGCTGCAGGGAGAAGTCGACTCCGCCCCGTTCCTCGCCTGAGGCGAGCGTGACGCTGGCGGCGCTCGACACCGACGTCGCACCGGGAAAATACACGGGCGCGAAGCCGACCGTGACCGGCTCCCGGGGCGGGGGCAGCGGCTGGCCCGCGGGCGGGGCGGGTGTCGGCGGCTGCTGCAGCGCCGCGAGCGCCGCGCGGATCTCGGCCTCGGTGGACGCGCGAATCTCGCCGACGTTCGAGTTGCGCGGCGTCGCCGACACGAGATACTCGCCCGGCGGCAGGCCGTACATGCGGTAGGCGCCGCGATCGTCGGTCACTTCGCCGAAGGGGTTGCCGCCGGTCGCCGGCACGAGCACGCGCTCGCCTTGCTGCACGCGGTACTGCAGCACCCGCACCTGGGCGCCCACCGCCGGCATGCCCGTCTCGTCCATGATGGTGCCGGCAATCACGCCGCCGCGCGACATCCGCAGCGTCAAGCCGGTCATCTGCTGGCCGTTCGCCAGGTTGACCGGCGTGCCCGGCCGGTCGTGGCGCTTGGCGCCGTAGGCCGCCCGCACAAAGCCGCCCTTGGTCGCGGCGAGCGAGTAGCGTCCCGCCGGCAGATCCGTGACGGCGAATCGCCCGGTCGCGTCCGTAAACGTCGTCTTGAAGACCGGCTGGTCGGACCCCGTCAGCGTCACCTGCGCGCGCCGAATGGGCTGCGGCGTCGCCTCATCGCTCACGACGACGCCGGAGACGACGGCGGTACCGGTCGGAGTCGCCTGGCCATCGCGCTGCTGGTGATCGACGCTGTGGACAACCTGCGCGGCCAGAGGCACGGCCACCAATAACCCGATGACGCAATAGCCCAATGCAATGGCGCGATAGCGCAATGGCTCAATAGCCCGATTCGCCATGTTCTTCTTCACCGTCCCACCTTCACGTTCTGCGTCGCTCGCTGTCCGTCGGAGAGCCGGACGCGGACCGCGTCGGTCGTGAGCGAGGCGAGGAACGCGGGGTTCTGCCAATCGACGGCGGTCTTGTCCGCGACGGCCGCCACGAAGTACTCGCCCGCCGGGAGGTTCGAGACGCTGTAGGCGCCTGTCTTGTCCGCGCGCACGTTGCGCAGGCGGCGCGCGGCCGATCCGTAGCCCACCCACGCGGTCTGATCGGTGGGGAACACGATCACCGAGGCGCCATCCGTTGACGCGCCGTCCATCTGGACGTGGCCTGACAGGTCGGTGGGCCGGTCCGTGAACCCAAGCGTGATGCCGCTGACGTCGCCCGATTCGATCTCCATTGGCGTGTCGGTGACGTCGCGGCCGCCAAGCGTCGCGCCACGGAACGTCCATCCTTGCGGCGCGCCCGCGACGCGCACGAAATACCGGCCGGCCGGCACGCCCATGGTGGCGAACTGCCCGCTGGCCTCGACGCGGCCCCGCACCGTTCCCGGTCCGCCCGGCCGCACGTCGGCCGGCTCGAGCGACACGGCGATCGACGACAGGCGGTCGGATTCCGGCCTGGCCGTGGCGCCGTCGAACTGCACGATCCCCGTCACGCGAATGCCGGGTCTCAACAGGATCGAGAGGTCGGTCATGTCCGACGCGGCCACGGACACGGGCATCTCGGCCCACAGCGTGGGCTCGGTGGGCAGCGGCGGCGCGCCAGCGGCCGTCGCCGTGCGCGTCATGATCGTCGCGCCACCCTGCTGGACGATCGTCGCGTCGCCCGCGCCGAACGCGATTCTGGGCGTGCGCGTCGCCCGCATCAAGTACTGTCCCGGCGGCACGGACGGAAATGTGAACGCGCCGCCCGCGTTGCTGAACGCGGTCCGCGTGTCGAGCGCCGACGCCAGCGTCTCGGCTTCCACCGGCACCAGCGTCAACGCGAGATTTGCCACCGGGCCCTCCGGCCCCACGGCCATGCCGGAAATCTTCAGCGCCCGGACCGGTCTCATTTGAAAGTCGAGGTTCGTCCGCTCATCGCCCGACCCGAGTTTCGTCACCGTCGCGCGCGCCGCCGACGCCGACGCCGGATAGAACGTCGTCGGATAGGTGAGGGGCTTGCCGTCCTCGCCGACGCCCGCGGCGTCGTTGCCGCCCATCCCCTCGATGAAGATGCCGCTGTCACCGCCGACAGCGACTCCCATGCGCACCGCGGCAACCGAGACGACGACGTCCCGTTGCCCGTCGACCATCGGCAGCAGGCCGTCAAGTGCGCTCGATCCCTGTCCCATGGGAACGGCCACCACGTACTCGCCGGGCTCGAGCGTGCCGATGCGGTAGGCGCCGCGGTCGTCCGTCAGATCCTGCGTGCCCGGGACCAGGCGCCATTGGCCGCCGATGATCTGGCGGCGCAGCACGCGCACGGTCGCGCCGACGATCGGCTCGCCCTGCTCGTCGAGCACGGTGCCGCCCACAGCCGCGTGGCGCCAGAGCGCCATCGAGACGCCGGAGGCGCGCTCGCCGTCCACCAGCTCGAACGGCAGCGTCGGGCCCGACGGCCGCATCCGGCCGTACGCGCCGTCGACGAAGCCCGCCTTGGTTGCCGTCAGGTTGAAGCGGCCTTTCGGCAAATCGCGAAATACGAACCGGCCCTGGCCGTCCGCCAGCGCCCGAATCGGCCTGGACCCGGGCAAGCCGAGCGTCACGAGGGCGCCCGGCACTGGCCGATTGGATCCGGCATCAACGATCTGCCCGAGGATGAGGCCGGTGCCCTGGGGGATCGGCACGAGCCCGCCGCCGGGTCCCTGCCCGCCAATCGGGTTGGTCGTCATCACTTCCTGGGTAATCCGGATTTCCTGCTGGCGCGCGCCGACCGTTACGGCGGCGGCGACGATTGCCGCCACGCCAGCCGCCCTTGTGGTCCGTTTCAATGTCATTTCTTGAACCTGCCTCCCTTAGTCTGCCGGTTTAGACGCCCGGGGGGGAAGCTGCAATTGTTAAACGTTTGTAAGGGGTCAGATTCCAGGCCTCAGGGGCCCGCTTCGTTCTTGACAGGCGCGGACGACGATGAGACCGTCGTCGTCAAGCTCAGAAAGGGCAGCAAATCGTGTCTGGATTCTCAAGCGCGCGCCTGGCGCAGGCGCGGCGGGTACGGAAGGTGGGTCCCATGACGATAGCGGATTATTTCGCGTTGCCGGAGACGGTCGGGCCGCAGGAGTTGGCGTTCGGCGTGCACCACGTCCGGGAGTCGCCATCGCCGTTGCATCAGCGGACGGTCGCGCAGCTGTTCCTGGCGCTTCACGGGCATGTCCGGGCGCGTCTCGCCGGTGAAGTGTGGCTCGCGCCGCTCGATGTCGTGCTCGATGCCGCGCAAGCGTTGATCGTCCAACCGGACCTGTTCCTCGTCGGCGCCGGGTCGGAGTGCGTCGTGGCCGATCGCGTGTGGGGCGCGCCTGAACTCGTGATCGAGGTGCTGTCGCCTCACCCCCGCGTTGGCGATATCGAGGAGCGGCTGGGCTGGTTCGCGGAGTACCGCGTGCGTGAGTGCTGGCTCGTGCACCAGCTGGAGCGATGGGTCGAAGTCGTGCGCTTCGGTGACGGCGTCGTTCAGGGCCGTGTCCGCCTGGAGCGCGACGAGCGGATCGCGTCGGACGTGCTCCCGGAGTTCACCGAGAGCCTCGATTCGATCATGGGGTACTGAAGGGGCGCCTTGACCGTCCTCCTTGGTCACCCGACGGGAGAGCATCCGGCTGTTAACCGGAGGGTTGCTGGTTCGAATCCAGCCCGAGGAGCCAATATTTGTGAGGGAATTTGAAGATCGGGTACCGACGCGTCGGTGACTGTGCCAAAATCTGTGCCCACCCCTGGGCGCCGTAACAACCGAACGCGCACCGCCAACCCAGTCATGTAACCGTGCAGGGTTCGGCGGCTATCCAATCCAGGCGAACTTGTCCAGGTGATTCAGGGCAGTGACGACCGCCTCATGCCGCCGATGACAGCGCCGATACGGCAGGGATTGGCGCAGGGGCCCGGCCGGCAGAAACTGCTCGGCTTGAACCCGCCGCCCAAGTCCACTAAGGTGGTCCCAGAAGGGGAGTAGCCAGCGGGCCCGGCCCGTCGGCCGAATCGTCACCACTGCGCGGAGACGCGCACGGTTCGGTCGGGTTCCTAGGAACAGGCGAGACCTTCGCACAACAGGTGCGAGGTCTCGCTGCTTTGCTTGCGCGACCTCGCTCCGCCGCGCTGCCTGTGCGGCGCGACAGGAGGAGCGCATGGATCCCTTCGCCATTCTCGTCACCGCCACCCGCATCGGCCTGCTCGCGTGTCTCGGCGGCGTCCTCGCGTGGGCCGCGCATGAGCGCGCGGTCGTGCATCGTACCTGGCGCCAGCATCTGCGCGACACGCACACCAATGTCGCGACGTTTCCCGGTTGGGTGGCTGCCGGTACGGTCGCGGGGCTCGTCTAATGGCGGCCGTCACAAACGACGTCACGCCGTCGTCGGCGCCGCCTGCGCCCTCGTCATCCGGTCCGGCGTGGCACACACTCGACGCCACGGCCGCTGCCTCTCACCTCCTCGCCACGTCAGCCGGACTCACTGCGGCTGAAGCGGCGGGGCGCCTCTTGACGCATGGACCGAACGAACTGCAGGTCCAGACGCGCGAGTCCGCGTGGCGCACGCTCGCGGCGCAGTTTCAGAACGTGCTGATCGTCATCCTGCTCAGCGCCACGATCATTTCCGGCTTTCTCGGCCATACGGTGGAAGCCGTCGCAATCACGGTGATTGTGCTCTTCGCCGTGCTGCTTGGGTTCTTTCAGGAGTACCGCGCCAGCCGGGCGCTCGACGCGCTTCGGGAGATGGCCGCGCCGGCCGCGCATGTCTTGCGCAATAGCGTGGAGGTAACAGTGCCGGCGCGCGAGCTGGTACCGGGCGACGTAGTACAACTCCGCGCCGGCGATCGCGTGCCTGCGGACCTTCGGCTGATCGAGGCTGTCAATCTGGCGGTCGACGAAGCGGCGCTCACCGGTGAATCGACGCCGGCGCAGAAGATCACTGACGCCATCAGTACGGCGACGATGCCGATTGGCGATCGGCGCAACATGGCGTACGCCGGCACGAACTCGGTGCACGGGCGCGGCCAGGGCCTCGTCGTGGCGACCGGCATGGCGACCGAGTTCGGCCACATCGCGCGCCTGGTCGTGTCGGTCGAAAGCAGCCGGACGCCACTTCAGATCAACCTCGACCGCCTGGGCGCCACGCTTGGCAAGGCGGCGATGGCCGTCGTCGCGCTGGTGGTGGTGGTCGGCCTCGCTCGCGGGCTGCCGTTGATCGACATGTTCATGTTCGGCATCGCACTCGCCGTTGCCGTCGTCCCCGAGGCGCTGCCCGCTGTCGTGACGATTTCGCTTGCGATCGGAGTCCGTCGGATGGCGAACCGGCGTGCGCTCGTGCGGCGCCTCCCCATCGTCGAGACGCTCGGAAGCACATCGGTCATCTGCTCGGACAAGACGGGAACCCTGACGAAGAATGAGATGACGGTGCGTCGCCTGTGGCTCGACGAACGCCTGATCGACGTGACCGGCGCCGGCTACGAAACCACCGGCGAGTTTCGGGACGGCGACCGCCGGATAGAGGTTACCGACCAGGTGCGGGAGCTTGCGTCCGCGGCGGTCCTCGCCTCCGACGCGAGGCTCACGAAGGTGGACGGCCGGACGCGCGTTACGGGCGATCCCACTGAGGGCGCGCTGGTCGTACTCGGCATCAAGGCCGGGCTCGATCCGGACGATCTCACGCGTCGCAACGCGCGCGTCGGCGAGATCCCGTTCACTTCGGAGCGGCGGCGGATGACGACGCTGCATGAGACGGCAGACGGTGTGGTGGCCTACTCGAAGGGCGCGACCGAGGACATCCTGTCCCGCTGCGTGAATGTCTCGCAGGCCGGTCGATCGGTGCCGCTCGGCCCCGATCGCCGCGATGCGATCCGTGGCATCGAGCAACAACTGGCGGGCGACGGCCTGCGCGTCCTGGCGATCGCGGAGAAGCACGAGGCCAGGCTCGATAACGCTGAAGCCGGCATGACGTTGCTTGGCCTGGTCGCGATGATGGATCCGCCCCGGCCGGAAGCGCTCGGCGCGGTTCAGACCTCGACGGCGGCCGGCATCCGCACGGTGATGATCACGGGCGATCATCCGCTGACCGCAAGCTCGGTCGCGCGCGAGCTCGGGATCCTGAACGGCCAGCGGGTCGTCACAGGTCTCGAGCTCGAAGCGATGAGCGACAGCGACCTCGATCGCGATGTGGATCGGATCGGCGTCTACGCGCGCGTCACGCCGGCCGACAAACTGCGGGTGGTCGGCGCCTGGCAGAAGCGCGGGGCGATTGTCGCGATGACCGGCGACGGCGTCAACGACGCACCGGCGCTGAAAAAGGCCGATGTCGGCGTCGCGATGGGGATCGCCGGAACCGATGTCAGCAAGGAGGCCGCCGGCATGACCCTCCTTGACGACAACTTCGCGACCATTGTCGCCGCTGTCGAGGAAGGCCGCCGGGTGTTTGGCAACATCAAGAAGTACCTGATGTATCTCCTCTCCTGTAACGTTGGCGAGATCATTTTGCTGGCCGGATCGGTGATCGCCGGCCTGCCACTGCCCTTGACCGCGGTGCAGATCCTGTACGTCAACCTCGCCACCGACGGTCTGCCCGCCCTCGCGCTCGCCGTGGACCCGCCCGAACGTGACCTCATGCAGCGGGCGCCTCGCGATCCGCGGATCGGCATCTTCACACGTCCGGTTATCCTGATCCTGCTGACGGCCGGCATCTGGTCCGCGGCAATAAACATCGGGCTGCTGACGTGGCTGCTGCACGCGGGGCGTCCAACCAACGAAGTGATGGCGATGACGTTCATCACCTTGGTGTTGATCCAGTTTTTCAACGCCTACAACTGCCGATCGGACCGGCTGTCGGCTTTCCAGGCGCCGTTCGCGAACAAGTGGCTGAATCTGGCTGTGGTCTGGGAGTTAGTGCTGTTGGTCGCGATCATCTACGTGCCGTTCCTGCAACCAGCGTTCGGCACGTTCGCGCTCTCGGCGGCGGATTGGGTACTCACGGCCGGCCTCGCGTTCACCATCGTGCCAGTCATCGAGCTGGTGAAGTGGCTGACGCAGCGCGGCCGGGCCGAATAAGGAGCATCAAGTCCCATCACTCCGGCCACTCCAGCGCCTCGGGACACTGCGCGGTCGTCCGCGCGACCGCCCAGTACTCGACCGACAGACGGCCGCGCGCAGGAATCCAGCGGTATGTCGGGACGTCGGCTGATAGTCAGGATTAGAGGCCTTTCCCGAGTCGACAGGTTGCCCGTTATCGGCCGCCAGACGCCCGCGCCCCGCGTCCCCGACACGGTTGCGCAAGGGCTTCAGCCAGAGTTAACGGCGACTGCGCCAGGGCTGTCGCGTTCGAGACGAGCGACTACGCCCCAGCGAGGCCAACGTAGAACACGGCGAACGCATTTGGGCCTCCGCGACCACAGAGAACTACACGAGCCGCACACGCGGGCGGCTCTTAGACGGACTTCGGGATCTGATTCATGCGGAGGCGCGTTTCAGTACGTGGAAGATATCGCGCGATGTCTGACGGGGATTCTGGACGAAGAGGACCGCGGGCGCCTGCGGCGCTGTCACAAGTGCGTCAACCGGGTGTATGAGCGCAACGTCGAAGGCCTGATGGCAACAACCACAGCGAACGCACGTCGGTCATGCGCACCGAGCCCTTTATGGCACCGACTACGGCCTTGGGCGTAATTCCCGAGCCGCCCCTCGACACTCGTTTCGAACATCTCTCGGGACCATCTTCCACAGCAACCAGATACCCAGTGGCAGGATAATCACATCGTCCAAGTGGCCGAGGACTGGAATGAAGTCGGGAATCAGGTCTATCGGACTCAGCGCATCGAATCTCCCGCTTGAGGCGTTCGATCATGCGATGGGACTCGTGGTTCTAGCCATGGACCTCGCCGCCGCAGGGCACACTGGTAGCCATGGCGATTGGGGGTCCGGCGAACAGTGCATTCTCCGATGGCACGACTACGTCCTTGGCAGACGTATCATCCGTCCTGCGGTGCGGACGAAGGTCACAATAAGAGGGTTACGGGATCTGTGGTGAGCATGGTTGACGCTGTCGATATCGAGCGGGCTGTTCGCGTCTTGCGTGCGGGCGGCCTTGTTGCATTTCCCACGGAGACCGTCTACGGACTCGGCGCAGACATCGAGAACGCCACGGCCGTGGCGCGCATCTTCGCCGTCAAGGGGCGTCCCTCGAGCCACCCCCTCATCGTCCACATCGGCAGCGCGTGCGAACTCGACAACTGGGCTACCGAAGTGTCGGAATCGGCCCGTCGCCTGACCACGCGCTTCTGGCCGGGCCCCTTGACCATCATCGTTCGACGAAGCCAGCGCGTACCGCTCGTGGTGACAGGCGGGCTCGAAACCGTTGCGTTGCGGGTGCCGGCACACGCCGTGGCGCTTGCGTTGCTCTCGGCCTTCGGCGGCGCAGTCGCAGCGCCGTCGGCCAACCGCTTCGGCGCGGTGAGCCCGACGACGGCACAACATGTGCGGGAAGGATTGGGAGCTGCCGTCAACGTCGTGCTGAACGGTGGTCCATGCGCGGTCGGCGTCGAATCGACCATTGTCGACATGAGCGGCGAGGTGCCAGCGATCCTTCGCCCCGGCGGCGTGACCCGCGAGGATCTCGAGCATGAGCTCGAGCGCCCGGTGCTGGTCGATGCGGGCTGCTCCGTGCGCGCCCCTGGCCAGCATCCGTCGCACTACGCGCCACGGGCCAAGGTCGTTCTTGTCGAGCCGGATGAGATCTTCGCTGAGGCGCGGCGCTTGCAGATGCAAGGGTGCCGGGGCGGTCTTCTCCTGCCCAACTCGTTATCTCGGGATTTAGCCAAAGAGATCGCTCACGCAGTCATCACGGTCCCGGAATCGGCGGCCGATTACGCTCGGTATCTCTATGCTTTCCTGCGCGATCTCGACGACCGCGGTTGTGATGTCATCGTCGCATCCTTGCCCACGCAGGGGGGACTCGGACCCGCGATCGCAGACCGGCTTCGGCGAGCGGCTGGCGGGGGCGCCGGTGCGGCGCACCACTCTTCGCCGGGACTGAACAGCAATGGACCGGACGGACTGTGACCGCGTCAGAAATGTTCGTCGCGAATGACCTCCACATCCGACATCACGACGATTCCGGCGTAGTTCTCCAAAATCGATTGGGACGCCGTGACGATGCCCGCGGCGATGTCTTCGGCTGCCACGACGATGATGAGGCTGTTGCGGAACACATCCGACAGGTCGCCTTCATCGCGGATCCCACGATTGCCCCTGCCTGACACGTTGGAGACGACCGTGTAACCCTTCGCTCCAGCCTTTTCGATCATCTCGATGATGGCGCGGGCGCGGGCCGCCTCCACGACGATCTCAATCTTCTTTTTCCGCGAGAACTGGTTCATGCGTGCACCTCCTCACGGAGCCGCGATGAGGCGCGCGGCTGCGTGGTAGAGCGGAATGCCAACGATGAGATTGAATGGAAAGGTGATGGCCAGCGACAGCGTGACGTAGATCGCCGGGTTCGCCTGAGGCAGCGAGACTCGCATCGCGGCAGGCACGACGATGTAGGACGCGCTCGCCGCGAGCACAGCGACGAGTGTGGTCCCGCCCTCGGAGAGGCCCACGCCATACCCGATGAACAATCCGACGACGGCTCCGACTAAGGGCATGTAGAGACCAAAGGCCACGACTGGCCACCCAACCGCACGGAATTCTCTCAAACGGCGGCCAACCAATAGCCCCATATCCAGCAGGAAGATAGCGAGTATCGCGGCGAAGGGGTCCGCGATCACCGGCGCCATGAGCGTCATACCCGCGTCGCCCGTCACCCAGCCAATCGCGAAGCTGCCCGCAAGCAGGACCACACCGCCGCTCAGAAGTACCTCGCGAGCGACCTCCCTGGAAAACAGGGTACCTCGGGGCTCGGTTCGATCCCCCCGACGTGCCAGCAGAAGACCGGTGACGATGGCGGGCGTTTCCATCAGGGCGAGCATGGCCACCACGTACCCTTCGTACGGTATGGCACGGTCTTGGAGGAAGCTGGTTGCCGCGACGAACGTCACGATACTGACTGAACCATAGTGCGCTGCGATGGCCGCGGCGTTGCGGATGTCGAGTTTCGTGAACATCCGCAGCAAGGCATACGCGAGCACCGGCAAGCCGAAGCTGAGCACGAGCGCCAAAGCCAATGCCACGGCGACGGTTCCGGGAGTTCCATTCGACGCAAGTTCGGCACCGCCCTTGAACCCAATCGCGAGCATCAGATAGAGCGCCAGACCCTTGCCGATGGCCTCCGGTACCGCGAGGTCGGACTTGAGAGTGGCAGCCGCAGTACCCAGGGCGAAGAACAGCACCATCGGCGACAAAAGATTGCCGAGGGCTACATCTACCAAACCATCCACAGTGGTTTTCCTCTCGTATGGCGAGGCATCGAATCAGGACACGCCCTCAGGACTCGTCGGCGCTCTGAGGTCCGGCCGGGCGAAGCAGAGCGCCGGTGGTGTTGTCCCAGGTAACAGGCTCGCCGACCATGTGTGGAAACACCTCCCGGAGCCTGTTCATCTCGACATGGATACCCAACGGATGCTGATCGCCGTCGAACACCGGGAGAAACCGTGGCACTCGACAATCTTCACGCGGCGGCCGGATTGCAGCTAGGGCGTCGATCAACGATTCGCGCACCGTATCGACGGAGACGGCTTCGCGCAACTCTACATCAAGCCCGCACAGAGACCATACGCCGTTCACGCCAATGGTCTCGCGGACATGAAACTGCCCGTGCCATGGCTCCGAACCAAAATCGAAGACCGCGGGCACGGCATCGACCATCGCCCTATCGACCCAGATCCCGATGACCCTCCGTCCGCGCTCTTCATCGGTCGACGACAGCCGCGCGAGTCGAAACGTGAGAAAGGCGGCGAAGTCTCGCCCGGCGCGAGCCACGTCGTGAGCCGACGCGACCACGAGCAGCCAGTACGCATGGACAGGTGTCACGGCAGGCTCGTGCGTCATGTCGCCTCTGCAGAAGGGAGGAGGGCAAGCAGGCGCTGCAGCGACGCGTGCAGGCCTGGCTGGCCCATTTCTCGGAGAGTCACGTGGCCAAGTTTGCGTCCGGGACGGCGCTCCTTGCCATAGAGATGCAAGTGCACGCCCGGCACACTCAGCATCTGACCGGGGTCTGGCACGTCGCCGATGAGATTCACCATGGCGGAATGGCCGATGGCGGCCGTGCTGCCCAGCGGGAAGCCCAGAATGGCGCGCAGATGATTCTCGAACTGACTCGTTTCGGCGCCTTCGATGGTCCAGTGCCCGGAATTGTGCACACGCGGCGCGAATTCATTGGCCAGGAGTTCGCCCTGTACCGCAAACAGTTCCAGCGCCAGGATACCGACGTAGTCCAGTCTCTCCAGGAGTCGCCGCGCGTATTCATTGGCTTGCGCCTGCAACGGATCGTTCTGGCCACTGATTGAGACGCGTAGGATTCCATCGCGATGTGTATTGGTCACCAGTGGATAGAACGCCATGTCGCCATTGCGCGCACGCACGGCGATCACTGAGACCTCACGCTCGAACGGTACAAGCGCTTCGACAATCGCCGGCACGCCACCGAGAGCGGCCCATGCGGGCCGCAGATCTTCTGAACGGCGGAGTGTCGCCTGCCCTTTGCCATCGTAGCCATGCATGCGCATCTTGAGCACCGCCGGCCATCCAATGGTCGCCGCGGCGGTCTCCAGATCCGTCAGGCTCTCCACCGGCGCGAAGGCCGCCGTGGGGATATCCAGATCGCGGAACAGTCGCTTCTCGGATAACCGATCCTGCGAGGCGGCCAGGGCTGCGGGCGGAGGCAGCACCGGCACGTGTTGCGACAGATACTGCACCGCCCGGGCCGGCACATTCTCGAACTCCCATGTGACCACATCCGCCCGTTGCGCGATCAGGCGCAGCGCTGCCTCGTCATCGAAACGGGCACAGATCTGCTCGGCGACCGATGCCGCGCAACTGTTCGGCACCGGACTGAGCACGATGAATTGCAGCCCCAGCGGATGCCCGGCCAGCGCCAGCATGCGGGCGAGTTGCCCGTCCCCGAGCACACCGACGATCATGATCGTTTCTCGCGTGGGTCCGAATCCGCCAGGACGGCATCCGTTTGCGCGCGGCGATACGCGCGCAACGCATCTCGAAACCGCGGGTGTTTGTTGGCCAGGATGGCCGTGGCGAGCAGGGCGGCATTGATCGCACCGGCTCGTCCGATCGCAAGCGAACCCACCGGTACGCCAGCGGGCATCTGAACAATCGACAGGAGGGAATCCAGACCGTGCAGTGCCTTGGACTGCACCGGCACGCCCAGGACGGGTAGAAGAGTCTTCGCGGCTGTCATCCCTGGGAGGTGGGCCGCTCCGCCGGCGCCGGCGATGATGACTTCCAGACCGCGCCCTGCCGCAACATCCGCGTAGTCAAAGAGCCTGTCGGGAGTCCTGTGTGCGGACACCACCTGCACGTCGTGGGGCACCCCCAGCCGGGTCAGCGTGGCTGCAGAGTGGCGGAGCGTCTCCCAGTCCGAGCGCGAACCCATGATGACGCCGACCAATGGGCGGGCGGCGTCTTCGCGCCCTCGCATGCGCCCGCCCGTCGTGCCAGCTGCCCGTGCCATCTCATCGCTCCCTATTTCGCAGCATCGCCGTGTGCAGCACGCGCGCCACTGTTCGAGATGCGCGATCGGTGGCCCGGTTCATCGCCACGACGGGATCAGCGTCTGCGTCCTCGATAACGACGAGCCGCTTGGAACTGTCCAGTCGAATCTTGATCAAACACTTCTTGTCCACACTGCCCCTTGGGCCATTGACGTCCCGGACATGGACG
>JANOGJ010000468.1:0-1843 GCA_031405995.1 Acidobacteriota bacterium | reverse complement strand
CGATCGCCACGAGACGATCGTCGGCACGTAGACGATGTCGGGGTTCGTTGGATGGACCCGCACGTCGGCGGCGTCGTTCGGCCGCGCGACGAGGCGCGAGTCGGCGTTCACGCGCGACCAGCTCTCACCGGCGTCGTCCGATCGAAAGATGCCGCCGTTGAGGCCGGCGTCGACGACGGCGAACAGGCGCGCGCGGTTGGTCGGCGCCACGGTCACGCCGATGCGGCCGAGGCCCTCGGCAAATGTCGGCAGGCCGCGCGTGAGCGGCCGCCACGTCCGGCCGCTGTCGATGGACTTGAACAGCCCGCTGCCCGGGCCCGTCCACGCGCCGTTCTCCCACGGGCCTTGCCGGGCTTCCCACAGCGCGGCGTAGACGGTGTTCGGGTCCACGGGATCCAGCGTGACGTCGATGCCGCCCGTGTTCTCATCCTTGTACAGCACGCGCTCGAACGTCCGGCCACCGTCGCCCGACCGGAAGATGCCGCGCTCCGGGTTGGGACCGTACGGATGGCCGAGCACGGCCACAAAGAGCACGTTGGGGTCGCGCGGATGCACGACGATTTCCGGAATCTGCTGGCCGTCGCGCAGGCCGAGGTGCGTCCAGGTGCGGCCCGCGTCGACGGACTTGTAGATGCCGTCGCCGGTCGAGAGATCGGGCCGCTGCATTCCTTCGCCGCTGCCCACGTAAATGATGTTGGGGTCCGACGGCGCGATCGCAATGGCGCCGATCGAGCCGGTCGGCTGGTCGTCGAAGATGGGCCGCCACGTGCGGCCGGCGTCGGTCGTCTTCCACACGCCGCCGTTCACGACGCCGATGTAGAAGACGTGGGGCTGGGATGCGATGCCGGCGACGGCCTTGGTGCGGCCGCCGCGGAACGGTCCGATGTGGCGCCATGCCAGTTCCTGAAAGAGCGCGGGATCGAATGGCGTCGATTGCTGAACTCGAGTCGTGGCTGAAAGGGCGACGCACGCGGCGGTGGCAACGAGCGCAGGGATTCGCAACATGACGCGTAAAGGATAGCCCTGCTGGAGCGACTTGCGCGTGTCCGCTGATGGGCGTAGGATGGCCGGACTCCCCACCTCTAGGATCGGAGCGCGTGATGCGGACGCACGTTCCTCACCTCACCTCCTCTCATCTCATCTCATCTCACCAGCCTGCGGTTTTCCAGCAGGCTGAGCGTGGCGTTGCGTCGCGCGGCTCGCGCGGCCATCGTGCTCCTGGTGTGCGCGACGGGCGGCCCGTTGGCCCAGCAACCGCCGGCGCCCGATCCGGTCTACGACGCGAAGGGGTTTCAGCCCAATCGCGATTACTACTCGCCGCTGCCCTTTGAGAATATCGACACGGTTTCGGGCAATCTCCTTCTCACGTTTACGGACCTGGCGCTGCCCGGCAACGCCGGCTTCAACCTGGCCTTGGTGCGTGCCTACAACTTCAAGCCGGGCGCCGGCAGCGGATGGCGGTTCGGGATCGCCGGCCTTCCGCTCGTCGTGCGCACGACCGTGCCGATCTGGGACATGGACACCGGTGAGTACAAGATGCCGACCTTCCAGACCGCGGACGGCGCCGACCACGTCACGCGCTGGACGCCGGAGCCCGGCAACTACGGGAACGGCGACGTGGTGTATACCCGCGAGTTCTGGCGCTACACGCGCTCGACGCGCCGGCTCGAGTTCCCGAACGGCGTGGTCGCCGACTACGGCGTCGTGCTGCCCAATGCCGGCGGGGTGGGGACGGACGCGTTCCTGACCAACGTCTCGTTTTCGTTCGGAAACACGGTCACGTTCACCTACACGAACGGCTTGCTCTCCGAAGTTCGCCAGAATCTCGGGTCCGGTCAAGAAC
>JANOGJ010000444.1:0-1699 GCA_031405995.1 Acidobacteriota bacterium | reverse complement strand
TAGTGCCCATGGCAACCACCGGGGCCGACGACTACAAAGCCGACAAAATAAAGGTCCTCGAGGGCCTCGACGCGGTGCGGAAGCGCCCCGCGGTGTACATCGGCTCGACCGGCCCGACGGGCCTGCACCACCTCGTCTACGAAGTCGTCGACAACTCGGTTGACGAAGCACTGGCCGGCTTCTGCAAGAACGTCACGGTCACGATCCATATCGACGGGTCGGTGACCGTCGTCGACGACGGCCGCGGCATTCCGGTCGACATGCACGAGAGCGGCAAGTCGGCCGCCGAAGTCGTGCTGACGGTGCTCCACGCGGGCGGCAAGTTCGAGAACACGGCCTATAAGGTGTCCGGCGGCCTGCACGGCGTCGGCGTCTCCGTCGTCAACGCGCTGTCGGAGTGGCTCGAGCTCGAGATTTGGCGCAACGGCCAGGTGCATCAGCAGCGGTATGAACGCGGCGTGCCGACGGCCAGCCTGTACGTGACGGGCACCACCGAGAAGCGCGGGACCAAGGTCACGTTCAAGCCCGACACTAAAGTCTTCGAGTCCGGCGACTTCAGCTTCGAGACGCTCTCCCAGCGGCTGCGCGAGTTGGCGTTTCTCAACGCCGGCGTCGCCATTTCGATCGACGACGAGCGCGACGGCCGGAGCCACCAGTTCGTCTACGAGGGCGGGATCCGCGAGTTTGTCGAGTTCCTGAACAAGAACCGGACGCCGGTGAACGAGAAGCCGATCGTCATGACCGGCGAGCGGGACGGCGTCACGGTCGAGATCGCGCTGCAGTGGAACGACGGCTACACGGAAACCACGTACAGCTTCGCCAATAACATCAACACGGCGGAGGGCGGCACGCACCTCTCCGGGTTCCGCGCGGCGCTGACGCGGACCATCAACCACTACGCGACGAAGAACAGCCTGGCCGAGAAGTTGACCGAGAGCGTGAGCGGCGACGACATCCGCGAAGGCATGACCGCGGTGATCTCCGTGAAGATCCCGCAGCCGCAGTTCGAGGGCCAGACGAAGACGAAGCTCGGCAACACCGAGGTGAAGGGCATCGTCGAGGGCTTCGTCAACGACCGGCTTGGCGCGTTTCTCGAGGAGACGCCGAGCGTTTCGCGGCGGATCGTCGCGAAGGCGGTGGAAGCGGCGCTCGCGCGCGAAGCGGCGCGCAAGGCGCGCGACCTCGTGCGGCGCAAGGGCGCGCTCGACAACATGTCGCTGCCGGGCAAGCTGGCCGACTGCCAGGAGCGCGACCCGGCGCAGTGCGAGATCTACATCGTCGAGGGTGAGTCGGCCGGCGGCTCGGCCAAGCAGGGCCGCGATCGAGCGTTTCAGGCGGTGCTGCCGATCAAGGGCAAGATTTTGAATGTGGAGAAGGCCCGGTTCGACAAGATGCTGGGCCACGAAGAAATCCGCACGATCATCGCCGCGCTCGGATGCGGCATCGGGCAGGACGAATTCGACGCCTCCAAAGTGCGGTACCACCGCGTCATCATCATGACGGACGCCGACGTGGACGGATCGCACATCCGCACCCTACTGTTGACGTTCTTCTACCGGCAGATGCGCGACCTGGTGGATCGCGGCCACATCTACATCGCGCAGCCGCCGCTGTTCCGCGCCAAGCGCGGCCGTCAGGAAACCTTCATCAAGGACGAGCGCGATCTCGAGACGTTTCTGATCAAGCGCGCGGCCGAATC
>JANOGJ010000436.1:0-2162 GCA_031405995.1 Acidobacteriota bacterium | reverse complement strand
AGCATTAGGTGCCGGTATCGACGTGGTCCGGCTCGCCGAAGGCCCAACACTGCACGCACAACAAGGCGGCGTGCCGGGGGGCCCCGGACACGCGGCAGCCGAGCGGGCCCGCGTCGAACACGACTTGGTGCGCGTCACGTGTCCAGCCGCTCCGCATCACGGCATAACCACCGTCGCGGAAGATCAGCGAGGCCGGGCCGCGCGGCGCTCGGCCGCCCATCGTCTTGAGCCGGTCCCAGCCCGCCACCCCGAGCATCCACAACACCTCGGGCACCGGCCCTCTGGCCGCCCACAGAAAGTCCTCCCGGCCGAGGACGGCCGCCGCGACGGCGAACGTGCCTCGGCAGTCGCCAGGCGCTCGGCGCTCCAGCGGCAGCAACCAGCCGCCGTCGGCATCGCCGATCTGCGGCATCGTCCCGTCGGGCGCGTTCACCGCGAGCAGGAATTCGAGCATCCGCTCCACGCGCTGGCGGACGTCGGCCGGCACGGCCACCCCGTTTCGGCCCGCGAGAATCAGGAAGTGCAGGTAGATCTCGATGGTGTATCGCTGATAGCACGTCGCCTGTTCGAAGTACACGCCGTCCGGGTGAATCTGGCGGCGGGACTCGTCGACGAGGATCTGCCGGCCGAGCCTCCGCCAACGCGCGGATTCCGGCAGCTCGGGGAACAGCACACCCGCGTAGAACAAGCCGAGCGCCTCGCCCGTCAGGTGTGTGTTGGGGGAGAAGTAACGCGACAGATAGCGCTCGATGTGGGCCGCATGCACGCGGACTTGGGCGAGCAGCCCCGAGAACTCCCCGGCCGACAGCACGGCCGCATCCCGGATGAGCACGAAGGCCCACGACCATGAGATGATCCGGAAGGCGGCCTCGAGACTGCTCGTCCAGTTGATGCCGATCCCGTACGGGTTCGCGCGCGACCAGTCATCGACCAGATCGGCGGCTTCCTGGGCATATCGCCGATCCGCGGTCAGCCAGTACGCCTGGGCCAGCGGCAGCAGCCACTGGTGTCGATTCAATTCCCACGTCACCTTCGAGTCGCCGATCGCCGCGGCGTCAAGCGCGTCGATGCGGCTCCAATGGGTCAGCGGCGCGCGGCGGCCGGCCACCGGATCCAGATGCCAGTTCACCGATTCGCCGAACGACAGGCCTTCGTAGCCGAGCAGGTCGAAGCGCCGTGCGCAGACGGCGTTGGCCACGGCCACGACGTCGCGGCAGGCGCCCGGAAGCTGGTCGCGGAGCACCTCGGCGGCGTCACCGGTCTCCACGCCCGGAAAGAACCGGCGGGGCGCGGCGTCCCGAAACAACTCGAGCGCGGCCGCGGCCTCGGCCGGACGCGCGGCGCGACCCGCCAGCCCACCCCGGGTCCGCGCCCGCACACCCAGCCCCGGAACGACGCGATCGACCCACCGGTTCGCCTGCTGGCGACTCCGGTCGGCGATCTCGCCCAAGCCCATCTGGGTAAGTCGGCGGAGGTTCATGGCGGTTACCCGTGCCCTTCGTCCGGCGAGGCCGACGCGGCCACGCGCGCCGGAGCGCCGACGCGGCCGTACACGCCGGCCCACGCCGGGCGCACCACCGGCCAGACGTACTTCTCGACCTCTCGCCTCGCCTCGCGGCTGATCGCGACGGCTCGGTCCGGATGGTCAAGTAGCGCGCAGACGGCGTCGGCCATCGCGGCCGGATCTCCCACGCGGACCAGAATGCCCGTTTGGCCGTCGCGGACCATCTCGGGAATGCCGCCGACCGGCGTCGAGACCACCGGCAGGCCGGAGGCGAACGCTTCGAGAATCGACAGCGGCTGGTTGTCCACGATCGAGGCGTTGAGAAACACATCCGCCGCGCCGAGGACCGCCGGCATCTCGGCCGGCGAGACCTGTCCGCGGAAATCGACGCCGGCCACGCCGAGCGTGGCCGCCAGCTCGCGGAGGCGCTTTTCCTCGCTGCCTGATCCGACAATCGTCAGCGTGGCGTCCGCGTAGCGCGCCTTGATCAACTCGAACGCGCGCAGGACCGTGGAGACGCCATAGTGCGGCTCGAAATTCCGCGTCGACACCAGTCTCGGCCGGAGATCATGCCGGTCCCGGAAGCAAAAGGCTGACGGCTGGATGAAATTCGCGATCACTTTCACGTCGTGCCCGTGCGCCGAGAACGCCCGGGCCA
>JANOGJ010000398.1:0-3702 GCA_031405995.1 Acidobacteriota bacterium | reverse complement strand
CATGAACACCGAGACGTTCGAGCAGATTCACATCTCGACGGACGTGCTCGGCGACAACGCGCTCTACCTGCTGCCGGAGTCGCTCATCAACGTCGAGTTCTACGAAACGGAACCGGTTGGGATCCACCTCTCGCCGTCGGTGGATCTGAAGGTCACCGATACGACGCCCGGCATCAAGGGCGCGACCGCGTCGGCCCAGGTGAAGCCCGCCACGCTCGAAACCGGCCTCGTCGTCAGCGTGCCGTCGTTCGTGACCACGGGCGACGTGGTGCGCATCAACACGGAAACCGGCGAATACCTGTCAAGAGCTCAGTAACGTGGATCAACACCTGTCCCCTCGTCCCGGCTGGATCGAAGTGATCACCGGGAGCATGTTCAGCGGCAAGAGCGAGGAGCTCATCCGGCGGCTGCGGCGCGCGCAAATCGCGCGGCAGCGTGTCCAGATCTTCAAGCCCGCCATCGACAACCGGTTCGGCGACGATGCGATCGTGTCGCACAGCGACATGAAGATGTCGTCGGAGAACATCGCCACGGCGCGCGCGCTGTTCGACCGCGTCGTGCCGGGCACCGACGTCGTCGGCATCGACGAGGGGCAGTTCTTCGACGCCGAACTGCCGGCGGTCTGCTCGCGCCTCGCCAACGCGGGGACGCGCGTCATCGTCGCGGGCCTGGATACGGATTATCTGGGCAAGCCGTTCGAGCCGATGCCGCAGCTCCTGGCGATCGCGGAGTACATCACCAAGACGCTGGCGATTTGCATGGTGTGCGGCGGCCCCGCCAATCACACGCAGCGGCTGGTCGCTTCGAAGGTGCGGGTGCTGGTCGGCGCGTCAGGCACGTACGAGGCGCGGTGTCGGCATTGCTTCGATCCGAGGCTGGGACAGGACTAAGTCCGTCACTGCCCCAGTAACCACTGGAACAATCCACGGGCGCCCGCGGCCGTCGGATCGGCGAGCCAGCCGGGCGGCGTGACCCAGACGAAGGCGAGGATCGCGATCACCCACAGATCGTAGCCGACGGTCGCGCGGTCCTCGGTCCAGTAGAAGGCGCGGACGAGCAGACCGGCGGGTCCGGTCGTGCGCGGCTGCGGCCGGCCATTCAAGGCGAGGTACGTGTACTGGATGCGGTTGATGACCGTCACGACCGACAGGACGCCGATGACCCACATCACGGCGGCCATGCGATTCGTGAACGCGCCGATCATGAACAGCACGATGCGCTCCGGCCGCTCCATGAAGCCGACCTTGCAGCGGGGGACGAGCGACTCGGCCCTCGCGCGGGTGTAGCTCGTCATCGTGGCGAAGACCATGGTGATGGCGGTGACGAGCACGTAGTCGGTGCGGCCCAGCGAGGCGTAGAGGTAGATGAGCCCCACCGACAGCGCCAGGTCGGAAAACCGGTCGATGACGGAGTCCCAGAAGCCGCCGAACTTGCTCACGGCGCCCATTTCGTGCGCCACCTTGCCGTCGATGAAGTCGAAGATGTTGGCGAGAATCATGATCCCGCCCGCGGTCTTGAAGTCGCCGAAGGCGAGCGCCCAGCCGGCCCAGATGTTGATGAGCACGCCGGTGAACGTCAGAATGTTCGGATGGATCCTGAGGCGGACGCAGACGGCGATGATCAGCCGCAGCGGAAACCCGAACACCGCGCCGACGGCGCCCGTGAAGGTCACAGGCTGGGGAGGTCGAGGAACGTGGGAGCCACGACAGGCCGGATGGTAGCCCATGGCCATTCGTGATCTCAAGGCCCGCATCGCCCGGCTGCCCGAGCAGCCGGGTGTCTATCTGTTCCTCGGCGCCGAAGGCGACACGCTCTACGTGGGCAAGGCGCGGGTGCTGCGGGACCGGGTCCGGTCCTATCTGGGCAAGGGCGGCGCCAGCCCGCGACTCGACGCCCTGCTCCGCGACGCCGTCGCCCTCGACTGCATCGTCACCGACTCGGTCGTCGAGGCCCTGGCGCTCGAGAACCGCCTGATCAAGCAGCGCCTCCCGCGCTACAACGTCCTGCTTCGGGACGACAAGACGTACCCGTACCTGCAGCTCACGACGGCCGAGCCGGCGCCGCGCCTGCTCGTGGCCCGCCGGGTGGAGAAGGACGGCCACGTCTACGCCGGGCCGTTCATGCCCGCCGCCGTCGCGCGGCGCACGATGGGACTGGCGCACCGGCTCTTCGGCATTCGCTCGTGCAACGAGCGCATCGACGGGCGGCGCGATCGCCCCTGTCTCGAGTACGACATCAAGCGCTGCCTCGCGCCGTGCGTCGCGTCGATTTGCACGCTCGAGCGCTACGGACGTGCCGTCCAGCAGGCGAAGCTGCTCATCGAAGGGCGGCAGGACGAGCTCGTGCGCGAGTTGCGCGACGAGATGGCCGAGGCCGCGTCGGGAGAGCAGTACGAGCGCGCGGCCCACCTCCGCGATGCGATGCGCACCGTCGAGACCCTGCGTGATCGTCAGAACAAGGTCGAGACGCCGGCCGAAGGCGACCGCGACGCGTTCGGCCTCAAAGTCGGCGCCCGGGGCGGCGTCATCGAGGTGTTCCAGATTCGCCGCGGACGCGTGGTCGATCGGACCGAGCTCGTCACCGAGCCGCCGCGCCCCGCCGGCCGCGGCGCGCCGCTCGCGGAGCCCGACGAGCGCGGCGTCCTGACGGCGGCGCTCGAGCAGTTCTACGAGGACCGCGAGCCGCCCCCGCTCGTGCACCTGCCGCTCGATCTCGGCGACGACGAACGCGCCGTGATCGAGGCCTGGCTCGGGACGAAAGCCGGACGCCGCGTGCGGCTGGTCGTGCCGAAGCGCGGCGAGTCGCGAGGGCTGCTCGACCTGGCGTCGCGGAACGCGGCCGTGGCCTATCAGACGCGGTTCAGCGAGGGCGCTTCGTCAGCCTTCGAGGCGGTCGAAGCCCTCGGCCGCGCGCTCGACCTTCCCGTGCTGCCGAGGCGCATCGAGTGCGTGGACATCTCGACGCTGCAGGGGCGCGAGACCGTCGCCTCACTCGTCGTGGCGGTGGATGGCCAGATGCGGCGAAGCGAGTACCGCAAGTTCAGGATCCGTGGGCCGCACGTCGACGACTTCGCGGCGATGCACGAGGTGGTGCTTCGGCGGTACCGCCGCCTGCTCGAACACGGCGGTCCGTTTCCAGACCTGATCCTCGTCGACGGCGGCAAGGGCCAGCTCACGGCCGCGTACGCCGCGCTGCGGGAGATCGGGCTGGACCGCCTGATCGCCGCCGGCCTGGCCAAGGAAGAGGAGTTGCTGTTCACGCGCGACCAGGCCGACGGCCTCGCGCTGCCGCGGACGTCCCCGGCGCTCCGCCTCGTGCAGCGGATCCGCGACGAGGCGCACCGGGTCGCGGTGACCTACCACCGCCAGGCGCGCGGCCGCCGTACCCTCCGATCGGCGCTCGACGACGTCGCGGGCATCGGCCCGCGCCGCCGCACGCAGCTGCTGACGACGTTCGGATCGGTGGCGGGGGTCCGGCGCGCGAGCCGCGAGGATCTCGCGGCCGCGGTCGGCGCGAAAGCCGCCGACGCCGTCATCAGACATTTCGGCGAATAGTGGTACAGTTTCGTTCCGCTTGCAGTCCCTTGACGTGCTGATTCCGGCGTTCGTGATCCTGGTGATCTCGCTGTCCGTCCACGAGGCCGCGCACGCCTGGACGGCCAACCGCCTGGGCGATCCGACGGCGCGCCTGCTCGGCCGGCTC
>JANOGJ010000368.1:0-6055 GCA_031405995.1 Acidobacteriota bacterium | reverse complement strand
CCCCGGACAGGTCCACGTAAGCGCCCGGGTCCCGGGGATCGATGGCGATGACCTGCTCGAAGTCGGCCTGGGCCTCCTTCAGGCGCCCGCGCGCGACGTACGTGCGGCCGCGCACCCACAAGGCGGGCGCGACCCGACTCGGCATGCACGCGGAGGGCGGGGCGCCCGGCACCGTCGCGGGCCTCATCGATCACACGTTGCTCAAGCCGGACGCGACCCGTCAGGACGTCGAGCGACTCTGTGCGGAGGCCGCCGAGTACGGCTTCGCCACCGTCTGCGTGAATCCGGCGTGGGTGGCGCTCTGCGCCGCCCGGCTGCGATCGACGCCCGTCCGGGTCTGCGCGGTCGTCGGCTTTCCGCTCGGCGCGACGACCGCCGACGTGAAGCACTTCGAGACGCACCGCGTCCTCTTCGACGGCGCGCGGGAAGTGGACATGGTCATCAACATCGGGGCGCTGAAGTCAGGTGACGCGCGGACGGTCGAGAAGGACATTGAGGCCGTGACGGGGCCCTGCCGCGCGGCGGGCGCGACGAGCAAGGTCATCATCGAAGCGGCGTACCTCACGGATGAGGAGAAGATCGTCGCCTGCACGCTCGCGAAGGCCGCGGGCGCCGACTTCGTCAAGACATCGACGGGATTCGGGCCAGGCGGCGCGACGGTGGCTGACGTCGCGCTCATGCGCCGCGTCGTGGGCGCCGAGATGGGCGTGAAGGCTGCGGGCGGCGTGAGGGATCTCGAAGGGTTGAAGGCGATGGTCGCGGCCGGGGCGTCTCGCGTGGGCGCAAGCGCCGGCGTGCGCATCGTCGGCCAGTCGCAGGGCGACAGCGCGCCCACGCCGCAATCCTCCAGCTACTGATAGCGCAGTAAGTTGCCGCAGCGCGCCCGCTAAGATGGCAGAACACCGCCACACGGCGGGTCGCCATGCTCTCCCTGTCCGACCTGCACGCCAGCCCGGCGCTTCTCAAGCTGGACCTCTACTGCCAGGGCATGCAGGTTGACCCGTCCTGTTTCGTCGAGCAAGACGGCGGGCGCGGGATCATGCGCACGCGCGCCGGCCTCGGCAGCGGCCTCGAGCTCATCCTGCCCGGCGGCCTCTGGACCAACGTCCCGGTCGTCGAGGAGTTCGCGACGCGCTCGCCGTACGTGTTGCACCGCACGAACGGTCACTACGTCGTGCGCCGCGACGCCGAGACCGTGGCCGAAGTGCAGCTCTCACCCCGGCCGAGCTGGTACGACCGCAAGACGACAAGCGGCAAGCCGATGACGCGCGTCGGCACGCTGCAGGTCACTTACCTCGGCGTGTATCCCGCAAAGGTGTGCGACTACTGGCTGCCGCCGACGAAGACGAACTGCAAGTTCTGCTCCGTCGGGCTGAATCTGGGCGTTGACGACGCGACGGAGAAGTCGGTGGACGAAGTGATGGAGGTCGTCCACGCGGCGCGCGACCTGTCGGGCATCACCTACGTGGACTTCAACACGGGCCACTACGACGGCGAGACGTACCTCGACATTCTCGAGCCCTACATCCGCCGCATCAAGACGGAACTCCGATTGCTCGTGGGCGTGCAGACACCGCCGCATCAGGACCTCTCGCGCTACGATCGTCTCCGCGCGATGGGTGTCAACCGCGTCTCGTTCTGCTTCGAGATCTATGATCGGCGGCGGTTCGAGGAGGTGTGCCCGGGCAAGCACGCCTACTACGGGCTCGATCGCTACCTGGACGCAATTCGCTATTGCGCCGACCTCGGCGAGCGAGGGCCGGCGATGGAGCCCTGGGTCGCCAACGGCGAGATCATCGCGGGGCTCGAGCCGCCCGAGTCGTCGATCCGGGCGATCGAGTGGATGACGTCCGTGGGCGCCATTCCGACGGTCTGCGTCTTTCGACCGCTGCGCGGGACGGACTTCGAGGCGGAGCCGCCGCCGAAGACGGAGGATCTGATCCCCGTGTTCCGGCGGCTGTATGAGTCGTGCATGGAGCACAAGCTGCCGATCGGCTGCGCGCCGAACGTCCACGTGTCGCTCGTGCTGCTGCCCGAGGAATGCGCGAGTTTGTCGAGCCGCCGCTACCCGATGCAGCGGTTGAAGCTCGGCCTGATCAAGCGCGCGGTCGCGGCACGGTTCGCCTGGCAGGCGCGGGCCGTGTCGTAGCTAGATCTTGTGTCGGTCCAGCCGGCGGTAGAGCGCCGATCGGCTGAGGCCGAGCTGGCGCGCGGCGCGGCTGATGTTGCCGCCGTGATGCGCCATCGCGCGGCGCACCAGCAGCGCTTCGACTTCGTTCAGCCGCATCGTCGTCAGTCCCGAGGGGGGGAGTCCCGGGGCGTCGGCGTCGCCGTTCGAAGCGCCTCGCAGCGCACGGACCTCGGCTTCGAGTTCCGCGACGCGCTGCAGCGCCAGATTCAGTTCGGGCTTTTCAAGAAGCGTGTGCACGACCCCTCCTCTTAGGTTCCCAGGTGGAAGCCGCTTTCTTCCATCTCCGTGCGGCCGGTTCGGGCGGCGTCTTCTTCGACGACGCGACCGTCGAACAAATGAATAGACCGCTCGGCGTGCCGGGCGTAGCGCGGGTCGTGCGTGACCATGCAGATGGTCGCGCCTTCTTTGTGAAGTTCCTTGAGGAGCGTCATGACCGCCTCGCCGTTCTTCGAGTCGAGGTTGCCCGTGGGCTCGTCGGCCAGGAGGATGGACGGCGACCCGCAGACGGCGCGGGCGACCGCGACGCGCTGCTGCTGACCGCCCGAGAGCTGGCTCGGCAGGTGCTTGGCGCGATGCGACATGCCGACCTTCTCGAGCGCCGCCATGACGCGCTCCTTGCGTTCCGCGGACTTCATGCCGCGATAGGTGAGCGGCAGCTCGACGTTCTCGTAGACGGTGAGATCGCCGATCAGGTTGAAGCTCTGGAAGATGAAGCCGATCTCGCGGTTGCGGACGCGGGCGCGCTCGGAGAGCGGCAGGTCGGCGACCGAACGGCCGTTCAGGATGTAGGTGCCTTCGGTCGGCGTGTCGAGCAGGCCGAGAATTGACAGCAGTGTCGACTTGCCGCAGCCCGATGGTCCGGCGATCGAGATGTACTCGCCACGCCCAATCTCGAGGTGGATGCCCGCGAGGGCATGCGTCTCCACTTCGTCGGTGTAGAAAATCTTGGTGACGCCGTCGAGACTGATGAGCGCAGTACCTGGACTATTCATGTGAACTCCCCCCGGAATCCGTCAACTGATCCGCACACGATCGAACCCGTCGTATTGCGACATGTCTGAGAGCACGACCTTGTCGCCCACCTGCAAGCCTTCCATGACTTCGACGAATTGCACCGAGCGCTTCCCGAGCCTCACGGTGGTGCGCACGGCGTCGCGGGTCGGCAAAACCTTGAAGAGCTGGATTGTACTGTTCTCCTGACCGAACGTCGGGCTTTCGACGTAGAGCTCGTTGACCAGCAGCTGCAGTTCGTTGGTGCCGTCCACGCTCTGGGCGGGCCGGGCGCCGGCCGGCAGGGGCTCGTCGAGGATCACATCCACGCCCACCGTGCCGCCGACCGCCGCCGGATCGATGCGCGAGACGTGCCCCTTGATGATGCCGTTGCGCGTGTCCACCTTGGCCATCTGTCCGATCGCCAGGTCCTTGGTCATCGTCTCCGAGATCCGCACCTCGGCCTTGAGCCGGGTCGGGTCCGAGACGCGCGCGAGGTTCGTGTTCGGTCCGACCTGCTGACCCACATCGACGCCGATCTCCTGCACCTGGCCGGTCATCGTCGACTTGACCTGAAGGTCGACCAACTGAGCCGTCAACTGGTCGAAGCGGGACTTCTGGGAGTTCGCGCTCGCGGCCGGCGCCGCAAGCTGGGATTCCTCGGTCGCCTTCGTGTTCTCGACCTGTTTCTTGGCCATCGCGAGGGCGTTGCCGGCCTGGTCGAGCGACGCCTGGAGACGCTTGATGATTAGCTCCGACACGAGGCCCTGCACCTGGAGCTGCTTGTTGGCCTCGAACTCGCTCAAGGCGACGTTGTACTGCGACTGCGCGTTCGACACGCTGGTCTCTTCGCGGTTGAGCTGCGTCCTGAGGTTGGCCTTCGCGTTCTCCAGCGCGGCCTTCGACGCTTCCCAGTTCATCTTGGCGTCCATGACCTGCTGCCGCAGATCGGGGTTGCTGAGCTCGAGGATCACCGTGCCCGGCTTCACCGTCGTCCCTGGTCTTGCGATGAGCTTCTCGACGCGGCCGCTCGCGAGCGTCGTGATCCACGTGATGTTCTCCGGCACCAATGTGCCGGCGCCGTGGACCTCGCGCATGATGTCGCCCCGCTTCACCGTGCCGTAATACAGCGTCGCCTCGGGCACGGAGGGCGCCGCCGGCTCGAGGCCGGAGACCCACACGGAAACCGCGATGACCGCGACGGTCGCCAAGCCGCCGGCGAGCATCTGGCGTTGACGCTTCCTCTTCAGGATCGCGGGGTCGCGCTTGACGTCCATGGCCATAAGTACGTTGATCTACTGCAAGAACCGGTGCCTATTCCGCGCGCCCCACTAAACCACTGCCCGTGAAGGGCTTACAGTCTATTCGCGCCCCGTCACGATCACCCTCCCGACGCTGTTCCGGGAACCGCCAATCCCGTTCCTCGGACTCGCCCTCGGCTGGTGGTCAGCCGTTCTGTTCCGGACGCTGTGCCATTTGACGAGATTCGGCCCCGACTGGTTTAGCCTAGCAACGTCAATGCCCCCGCCTCTCACCCTCGAGACGCTCGGCTGGACCGACGCCCTGGCCCATCTGTTTCAGCCGTTTGGTGCCCAGGGCCTGGTGCCTGGGCGCGTGTGCCTCGAGCACAACCACGTCTACCGCGTGCTCGGAGCGCATCACGAGTGGCTGGCGGAAGCGGCCGGACGCATCAAATACGAGGCGACCGGCCGGCACGAGCTTCCCGCGGTCGGGGACTGGGTGGCCATTCGTCCTGACGAGGCCGGCGGCCGGGCCCTGATTCGTGGAATCCTGCCACGCCGCACGTGGTTCTCGCGGAAGGCGGCGGGTCGTCAGACCGAGGAGCAGGTCATCGCCGCGAACATCGACACGGTGTTCGTCGTGTTTGGCCTCGACCACCCGGTGAAGCCGCGAGCCATCGAGCGCTACCTGGTGGTGGGTCGCCGAAGCGGAGCGGAAGCCGTCGTCGTCCTGAACAAGGCCGACATGTCCCAGGATGTCGCCGCTGATATCGCCGAGGCCGTCGGCGTGGGCGGGGAAGCGCACGTCCATGCCGTCAGCGCGGCGCGCCCCGGCGGCGTGGCCGCGCTCGAGCCGTATCTCCGGACCGGCCGCACGCTGGCGCTCATTGGTCCCTCGGGCGCGGGGAAGTCATCCATCGTGAATCGACTGCTGGGGAACGAGCTCCTGCCGACCGGGGAGGTACGGGAGTGGGACCAGCGCGGCCGGCATACGAGCGTGCATCGCCAGCTCGTGGTCCGCGCCGAGGGTGGGTTGATCGTCGACACACCGGGCATGCGCGAACTGCAGTTGTGGGACGCCGACGAGACGGTGGAAGCCTCCTTCGCGGACGTGGGGGCGTTAGCCGACGGATGCCGCTTCCGGGACTGCCTCCACGATCACGAGCCCGGCTGCGCGGTGAAGGCGGCCGTGGCGGCGGGTGCGATGGACGCCGAGCGGTACGCGGGTTATCTCAAGCTGCAGAAGGAACAGGCGGCGGTCGGCCGCCTGCGTGACGCGCGTGCGCTGCTCGACGCCAAACGGGACGGCAAAGCCGGGAGCAAGGCGATGAAGGCCATTCAAAAGGAACGCGACCGCCCATGATGCGGTACGCGTCGGCCGCCATCGTCTTGCTCCTATTCGCGTCCGGCGGCTGCGCCGGGTCGGCTGCCGTGTCGAGCGCCGTGTCGGTCGATCGCCTGGACGTGCTCCTGACGCTCCTGGCCGACGGCTCGCTCGAAGTCCAGGAAACCCTGTCAGTGCGATTCAGCGTGCCGGCGTCGACGTCGTTTGTCCGTCGGCTGCCGCGGGCAGGGCACGACGGCATCACCCAGGTCCGCGCGTACCTCGACGACCGGCTGGTCGGTGACCAGG
>JANOGJ010000367.1:0-2154 GCA_031405995.1 Acidobacteriota bacterium | reverse complement strand
TGCCAGAGCGTTCGATTCGGAACGGTGTGGATGCCCAGGCCATCGGCGAGCGTCAACCGTTTCGCGGCCTCGTCAAGGGTCAGCACACGGTGGCGCGTCGCCATCCAGAGCGCGTTGGCCAGTTCTGCTTCCCATTGGGCTGGTGCCCACGCCTCGTCAAGAGCAGCGATGAAGCGGCGGGCCTCCTCGACGAACTCGACCGTACCGAGCACGAAGTAGGCGACAACATTCGTGTCGACAACGGCCCTTACGCCCGACCGGCGCCGATCCACGTCTCGACCTCAGCGGCCGTCGGCCGGCGCGTCTGGCGGGCCCACCCGGCCTCGATCTGTTCGATCACCGACCGGCGCTCAGCGACATGGGCTTCGAGCAGGGCCCGAACTTCCTGCTCCATGGAGTGGCGGCGTCGGCGCGCGAGCGACTTGAGCGACTTGACCGTCCGGGTCGGAACGTTGCGAATCGTGAGGGTCGGCATCGGCGTGCTCCTGCTAGCAAGATGCTAGCATTAACCGACCGACGCGACAAGGTCGTACCCGTGCGCGCCGGTCACGCGCGCCGTGACGAGCTGTCCTGGCGTGAGCGTCGACGGATCGCAGTCCGAGAGATACACCGTCGCGTCGATGTCGGGGGCCTGGCCCTCGAGCCGCCCCGTGAGCACGAGCGGTGACTCGGGGGACGGCCCGTCCACCATCACGCGCACCTCGTCGCCGATGCGCGCCTTCTGCCGGCGCGCCACCAGCTCCTGTTGCAATGTCATCAACGCATCCCGCCTCGCGTCCTTCACCTCGCGCGGCACGTCGTCCTCGAACACATGCGCGCGCGTGCCCTCCTCGTGCGAGTAGGTGAAGACGCCGACGTGATCGAATCCGGTGTCGCGGACGAAGGCGCAGTGGTCCTCGAAGTCCTGGTCGGTCTCGCCAGGGAAGCCGACGATGAACGTGGTGCGGAGCGTGACGCCTGGGACCTTCGCGCGGATGCGGGTGAGCAGCCTGTCGTACGCCTCGCGGTTGCCGGGCCGCCGCATGCGGCGGAGGACGTCGGCCGACGCGTGCTGCAACGGCAGGTCGACGTAGTTGCAGACCTTCTCGCACTCCGCCATCGCCTCCAGCACGTCGTCGCCGATCGTGGTGGGGTAGAGGTAGAGCAGGCGAATCCAGGCGAGGCCCTCGACCTGGTTCAGCCGCCGGAGCAGCCGCGCGAGCGCGCCCCGCGCCCCGCGATCGTTTCCGTAGAACGTCGTGTCCTGCGAGATGAGCAGCAGCTCCCGCACGCCGCCGGCGGCCAGCCGCTCGGCCTCCAGCACGATCGAATCTTCGTCGCGGCTGCGGTACTTCCCGCGCAGGGTCGGGATGATGCAGAAGGCGCACGTGTAGTCGCAGCCTTCGGCGATCTTGACGTACGCATAGTGACGCGGCGTCGTCAGGAGACGAGGAGTCGAGGCGTCGTAGAGGTATGTCGGAACCGCCGTTCCTGGAGCCGTGCGATGGAACGTCAGCGGCACAGGTTGGAGCGCGCCAACGATCGCTGGCACCTCGCCGGTGCCGAGCACGACGTCGATCTCCGGAATCTCCGCCTTGAGTTCGTCGCGGTAGCGTTCCGCGAGGCACCCGGTGACGATGAGGCGCTTGCAGACGCCGTCGCGCTTGCGCTGCGCCATCTCGAGAATCGCGTTGATCGACTCTTCACGCGCGACGTCGATGAAGGCGCAGGTGTTGACGACCAGCACCTCGGCCGCCTCGACGTCGGACGTGATCTCGTGCCCGGCCTCGCGCGCGAGGCCCAGCATGACCTCGCCGTCCACGAGGTTCTTCGGACAGCCGAGCGAGACAAAGCCCAGTTTCACGGATACAACCGATTCAGCATGCGCGCGTAGGGAATGGCCTCGCGCAGGTGATCGAGGCCGCAAATCCACGAGACGACCCGTTCGATGCCCATCCCGAACCCGCCGTGCGGCACGCTGCCGTAGCGGCGCAGGTCGAGGTACCACTCGAACGCCTCGCGCGGGAGCTTGTGCTCGTCGATCCGCTTCAGGAGCAGGTCGTAGTCCTCGAGCCTCTGGCCGCCACCGATGATCTCGCCGTAGCCTTCCGGCGCCAGGAAGTCCACCGAGAGCGAGACCTCGGGCCGCTCGGGATGGGGCTTCATGTAGAAGGC
>JANOGJ010000314.1:0-2048 GCA_031405995.1 Acidobacteriota bacterium | reverse complement strand
GGCCTCGAGCAAGTAGGCGCCGGATCCCGAGATGGCGAACAGGCGGTCGACGGCCCGGCCGAGCGTCGCGGGATTGGGCGAAAAATCGGCGCGCCGCACCGGCCGCTCGCCGAACGTCCACAGCGCCGTCGGCGGGAGCGGTCCGGCCGCCTGCACCTGGCGCACGAACGCCTTGACCGCGGTGCGCAAGTGCAGCGTGGCGGTCTGCGCCGCCTGGCTGTCGTCGATGAGCAGCACGAGATGCGACGGCGGGGGCGCGGGCCCGACGCGCAGCACTTCGCGTGCCGCGCCGTCCTCGCGCACGGTGAATTCGGCCGCGGTCATGTCCGTGATCGGCGCGTTGCCCGCGCCCAGGACGGCGACGATGACCTGGCGCTCGCGGGTCTCGCGCGTGGTCTGCTGCGCCCCGATGGACGGTGCGACGAGGACGGTGACGCACGCGGCCAGCAGCGCGGCCGCCGCCGCGCCCCGCGGTCGCACGCCCGTCACTTGGGGTTCCACGCGAGCGTCACGGCGCGCGCGCCCGGACGGCTGACGCCGACCTGTGTCTGTTTCCATGGCGGCGCGTCTCCTCGCTTGATCGTGATCGCGTACGTCGCGAGCAGGTGTTCGGCCACCAGCTTCAGCGTCGATTCGAGGGCGCCCGGCTGCGGCACGAGGCCGCGGAATCCCCCCGAAGCGCCGGCCAGATCGATGAGCAGGCCGTCGCGCACGGTGTTCCGGCCCGTGAGGCCCGAGCCGCGCTGGACGGAAAACGCCCACACCGAGGCGCCGCCTTTGCGGACTTCCTCGCCGATCCGACGCGGCTGGATCTCGCTCTGTTCGTCCGACGGCTCGACGTTGATCGAGACGATGACCCGGCGCGCGCCCGGCTTCTTCGCCAGGTCGCGGCTGGATTCGATCAGCGCTTCGTTCAGCACGGCGCCGGCCCCCCGCTTCGGAAAGATCTTGGTGATGCCTTTTTCGAGGTCCTCGATCGCGGAGGTGGCTTTGGTGTTGATCGTCACCGCCCCGGCGAACTCGACGATCGTCACCTGTGCCTGCGGGTTGCCGGCGAGCAGGTCACGCGCGAACGCCGTCGCGCCCTTGCGGACGTCGGTCAGGGCGTCCTGGACGTCGGCGGTGCTGTCGAGCAGGAGCGAGACGAAGATCGGCTCGGTCGAAATCGCCACGGCCGCGATCTCGCGCACGGCGCCGTCTTCCCGTACCTGGAAATCGGCGGCGGTGAGGCCGCGCACGGGCGCCTTGGCCGCGTCGAAGACGTTGACGAACAGGGTGCGATCGCCGGCCGCCTGGGTCGCGCGCGCGGCGGCGGCTCCGGGCCCGAGGGTCAGCAGCGCGGCGAGTCCCGCGCCCGCGGTCAGGGATGAGCGAAGGAATCGCGCCGCCATCCGGAGTCTCCCAAGTCCGCAGTATACCGAGGTATCATGGCGGGCCCCCATGTGAAGGAATTCACAAGGTGTGGTATATCCATCGAGGCCATGCCCAGTCGCAAAACTCTGGGTTCCCTTGGGCGGACGCTCGAGGCCCTGCAAAGCAACGTGCAGCAGGCCGGGCCTGCGGCGACGGCCAGCTACACCCTCACCGGGGGCATTATTCTCTTGGGCGGACTCGGGTACCTGATTGACTATTGGTGCGACTGGGCGCCCTGGGGTCTCTTGACGGGCTTGTTTCTGGGCGTCACCGTGGGGTTTTATCAGTTGATTAAGACTGTATGGCGCCCGTAACCGCCGCCATCATGTTCGGCCTGGTCGGGCCGCTCCTGGCCACGACGGCGGGTTGGCTCATCGTCGAACGCGCCTACCGTCGGGATCCGACCGCGGTCACCGCGACGATGATCCGGGCGTGGGCCGCCAAGGTGGCCTTTTTCGTCGCGTTCGTCGTCCTGGGGCTGAAGGGGTTGGAGGTCAGCCCCGCGCCGTTCGTGGTCAGCTTCACGGCGTGTTTCATCGCCCTCTACGGGGTCGAAGCGCTCCTGCTGCACCGTCTGTTCAGCCGCGCGTGGCGCGGCGCGCGTTAGAGGGTTCTCCGAGCCGCCATGCAAGACC
>JANOGJ010000141.1:0-4203 GCA_031405995.1 Acidobacteriota bacterium | reverse complement strand
CGCGGCTGGCTGAGCCTGACCGGCCGGCTCGTCCGCGGCGAGCAGCACCTGTACCTCCGGCAGCCGGCGTACGGCGTGAGCTACGTGATCGGGAAGGTCCAGATCGAGCGCCTGCTTGCCGATCGCAAACGGCAAATGGGCGCCCAGTTCACCTTGAAGCGCTTCATGGACGAGTTCGACGCCGCCGGGTTGATTCCGATGTCGCTGATTCAGTGGGAGATCACCGGCGAAGCCACGTTCCTCCCTGCATCACCGCCACGATTGCCCGCGTCGCGGTGACGTCCGTGGAGGGATTGCGGCTGAGGATCACGAGATCCGCCCGACGGCCGGCGGCGATCGTGCCGACCTCGTGCTCGAGGCGCAGCGCGCGCGCGGCGTTGCCCGTGGCCGCGGCAATCGCCTCGAGAGGCGACAATCCCGCGCGCACGAGCAGCTCCAGCTCGCGGTGAAGTCCCTCGCCGGGGATCACCCACGGCATGGCCAGATCCGTGCCTGCGACGATGCGGACACCGGCGCGGTGCAGGCGACCCACGAGCTCCAGTGCCTTCGGAAACTGCAACTTCGCGCGCCGGTAGTCGTCCGCGGTCCAGCCCATCGATTGCGTGAAGGCGGCCCAGTTCTCCACGAGGACCCGCGTGACGCGCGCGAGGGACGGCTGCGCCGTGAACCGCGATTCGTCGCCGAAGAACATGGCTTCGACCGTGACCAGCGTCGGGTCGAACGACACGCCGCGCTCGGCCATGGCCCGGGCGGCTGCGGTCATCTCTGCGCCGGCGATGTCCGCGTGCTCGAACCACTGAAACATGGCCTGCGTTCCCGCAATTCCCTTCATGTAGGTCGCGCGCGCCGATTCAGGCAGTTGCCGGTCCGACAGCGGAAGCGCGTGGACGATGCCGTCGATGCCGAGATCGGCGGCGGTCTTCCAGTCGGTCAACCAGAGATGACCGACGGTCTGGAGTCCGCGCGCGTGGGCGGCGTCGATGCCCGCCTTCACGAGCGGCGGGGTGAGCCCAGCGTAGAGCTTGATGAAGTCCACCCCGGCGTCGGCCTGCCGGTTGACTTCCGCCCTCACGTCCTCGACCGAGCGCACGGTGGCCGCCAGGCCTTCGAACGGCATTTGATCGATCACCTCTCCGGCCGTGATGATGCGCGGCCCGGGTAACTCGCCGCGGCGGATCGCGTCGCGAATGGCGACGGCTTCCTTTGTCGGCCCGGCGGGATTGCGCACCGTCGTCACGCCCCACTGCAGGAGTTCTCGCGCGAAGTCGCGTCCCACCCGCGCGTCGAACATCAGGCGAGCGGCCGGCGCGCCATTGACCGAAGTCATCTGTACCGGGCCGAACGCCATGTGCGCATGCATGTCGATGAGGCCAGGCATCACGTAGCGGCCTCGCAGATCGATGCGGCGTCCGCGCTCACCTGGGCCCACCGCGCTCGCCGACGCGACTCGGACGATGCGGTCCCCCTCGATCACGATGGACTGACCCGGCACGGGAGGCCGCCCGGTGCCGTCGATGACCGTGACATGCTCGAGGATCAGCCGCTCGGGCGGCGGACCGGGAATCTGCAGCAACGCGCTGACGAGTGAGACGAAACTGAGCAGCGCGTGCAGCACGCGACGAATCCACTGCCTGACCATGAACGTTTCTCCTGCAGGCGGTAGTCGCGCGAGGCCGGGTTGTCTTACATCTCTGGGTGGCGCTCCGGATGATGTAAGGTCTGGCCGCGGGCCGAGACTGTCGTCAGCAGGATGGATCAGTCGGCCTGCGACGCACCCGGGCAGCCGCTCGCGACCACCACCGTGCCGGATTCCGCCGTCGTCCGCCTGCGCTACGAGGCGCTGATCGAGACCTTCGCCCCGGCCATCCGCCGCACCGCTCGGTTGTACGAGCGCGATGCCGGCGGCCGGGAGGACCTGTTTCAGGACATCTGCCTGGCGCTCTGGCAGGCGCTGCCGACGTTCCGCGGCGACTCGTCGGAGCGGACGTTTGTGTTCCGCGTCGCGCACAATCGCGGCGCGACGCACGCCTGGCGACGCCGCCGGAGCGCGACCGTGCCGCTCGAGGCCGCCGCCGAACCGTTGGACCCGGCGCCGACACCGGAGGACGCCGCAGTCGCCGGACGCCAGCGGGCCGATCTGTCCCGCGCGGTGCTCGCGCTGCCGTTGGGCCTGCGGCAAACCATCACGTTGAGCCTCGAGGGCCTGACGCCGCGCGAGGTCGCCGACGTCCTCGGCATCACTGAGAACAATGTGGGCGTGCGGTTGCTGCGGGCGCGTCGCGCGCTCGCCGCCGCCATGAAGGAGCAGGAATGATGAACGCCGACCATGACAGGGATTGGACCGCGCTGGCCCAGGGCTGGCAGGCGATCGACGCTGACGCGACGGACCAGCCCGGGAAGATCGCCCGCCGCACGCAGTCGCGGACGCGGCTCCTGGTCGCCTGGGTGGCGGTCGAGATCGCGATTGCGGGCGCGGCGGTGCCCGTTCTCGTGTACCTGGCTTGGGTCGCTCGGGATGCGGTCGAGCGTGCCGCGATGGGCACGCTCAGCGTTGCGTGTCTGGCGGTGCTGGTGTTCGTCGTGTGGAATTGGCGCGGTGCGTGGCGGTCGAGGGCGGCATCGCAGCAGGCGTTCGTCGAGCTGTCGCTCGTCCGGTGCCGCCGTTTTCGACGCGCGGTCGGCGTCGGCTGGCTGCTGCTCGCCGTCGAGATTCTCTGCTTCGTGCCGTGGATCGCGCTTCGGCTGGGCGCCGGTGCGCCGGCCGCGTCCCTGGGCGCCTACACGTTTCTGGCCCTCTTCGCCATCGGCGGCGTCCTGTTCCTACTCGCTCTCGCGCGGTGGGTCTCCCGCGAGGAGACGATCATCCTGGGGTTCGCCCGCGAACTCGAAGGGTAGGGCCGACCATCTACAATGCCTACATGCCCGACCCCCTGGTAATTGCTCGAACCGCGGCCGGCGCCGACCTGGCGCTGCGCCCAGGCATGGCCAATCGCCATGGCCTCATCGCCGGCGCCACCGGCACCGGCAAGACCGTGACCCTGCAGGTGCTCGCCGAGCGCTTCTCGCGCATCGGCGTCCCGACGTTCATGGCCGACGTGAAGGGCGACCTGGCGGGCCTCGCCGCCGCCGGCGCCGCGTCGCCGAAGCTCGCCGAGCGCCTTCAGCGCATCGGCGCCGCTGAGCCGGCCTTTGGCGCCGCGCCCACCGTGTTCTGGGATGTGTTCGGGCGGTCCGGGCACCCCGTGCGGGCCACCATCTCCGACATGGGCCCGCTCCTGCTCGGCCGGCTGCTGGGCCTGAATGAGACCCAGCGCGGCGTGCTGACCCTCGTCTTCAAGATCGCGGACGACGCGGGCCTGCTCCTGCTCGACTTGAAGGACCTGCGGGCCATGCTGCAGTTCGTCGGTGACAACGCGAAACGATTTACGACGGACTACGGGAACATCTCGGCGGCGTCGGTCGGCGCGATTCAGCGCGGCCTCGTCGGGATCGAAGAGCAAGGCGGCGACACGTTCTTCGGCGAGCCCATGCTCGACGTCGACGACCTCATGCAGACCAGCGCCGACGGACGCGGCGTCGTGAACATCCTCGCCGCCGACCAGCTCATCAACTCGCCGAAGGTGTACGCGACGTTTCTCCTCTGGCTTCTGTCGGAACTCTTCGAGCGCCTTCCGGAAGTGGGCGACGTCGAGAAGCCGAAGATGGTGTTCTTCTTCGACGAGGCGCACCTGCTGTTCACGGACGCGGCGCCGGCGCTCGTCGAGAAGATCGAGCAGGTCGTGCGGCTGATTCGATCGAAGGGCGTCGGCGTGTACTTCGTCACCCAGAATCCGCTGGACCTGCCCGAGACGGTGCTGGGCCAGCTCAGCCATCGCGTGCAGCACGCGCTCCGCGCGTTCACGCCGAAGGATCAGAAGGCCGTGAAGACCGCGGCGCAGACGCTGCGCACGAACCCGGCGCTCGACACCGAGAAAGCGATCACCGAGCTGGCCGTGGGGGAGGCGCTCGTATCGATCCTCGACGACCACGGGACGCCGACGATCGTCGAGCGCGCGTGGATCCTGCCGCCCGGAACACGGATCGGCGCGATCACGCCGGCCGAGCGGACGGCGGTCATCGACGGGTCGGTGATCAAGGGCCACTACGAGCAGGCGGTCGATCGCGAGTCCGCGTCCGAGGCGATCAAGGCGCAGGCGGCGTCCG
>JANOGJ010000295.1:0-1519 GCA_031405995.1 Acidobacteriota bacterium | reverse complement strand
GGGGGTGGCGGTAAACCGTGGGGGGTGGTGGTTTCCCAAGCGCCTCATTCTTGCGCAACACGCCTCCGGACCTCGTTTTCCGGCTCGACCCGTGCTGATCCGCGGCGCCACGATCCTGACGATGAACGACGCGATGGACGTCGTGCAGGGCGACGTCTGGATTCGCGGCGGGCGGATCGCCGCCGTCGGCGCCGCGCCGCCCGAAGCCGCCCGAGACGCCGCGATCGACGCGGAGGGCGCGCTCGTCCTGCCCGGGTTCATCCAGACCCACGTCCACTTGTGCCAGACGTTGTTCCGCGGGATGGCGGACGACCTCCCGCTCCTCGCCTGGCTCCGCCAGCGCGTCTGGCCGCTCGAAGCGGCGCATGACGCCGGCTCGCTCCGCGCGTCGGCGCGGCTGGCCGCCGCGGAGCTGCAGCTCGGCGGCACGACCACGGTGCTCACGATGGAGACCGTGCACGACACCGACGCGGTGTTCGACGCCCTCGGCCCGACCGGCCTCCGCGCCATTGTCGGCAAGTGCCTGATGGACGTGCGCGGCGACGCGCCGGCGCGCCTGCACCAGAGCGCGCGCGCCGCGCTCGACGAGAGCCTGGACCTCCACCGCCGCTGGCAGGGCGCCGCCGGCGGACGGCTGCGCGCGGCCCTCGCGCCCCGTTTCGCCATCTCCTGCAGCCGCGACCTGCTCGAGGCGACGGCGGCCGCCTCCCTCGAACACGGGCTGCTCGTGCACACGCACGCGTCCGAGCAGCGCGACGAGATCGAGGCGGTGCGGGCCGTGACCGGCATGGACAACGTGGCGTATCTGGCGGCCGTCGGCCTCGCCACCCCGCACCTGTGCGCCGCGCACTGCGTGTGGGCGACCGAGGAGGAACAGGCGATCCTCGCCGAGCGCCAGGTCAAGGTCCTGCACTGTCCGGGGTCAAATCTCAAATTGGGCTCCGGCATCGCGCCGGTGCCCGAGATGCGCGCGCGCGGGATCTCGGTGTCGCTCGGCGCCGACGGCGCGGCCTGCAACAACACCCTCGATATGTTCCAGGAGATGCGGCTGGCCGCGACGCTGCAGGCCATGCGCTACGGGCCCGGCGCGCTCACGGCGCGCGACGTCCTCTGGATGGCGACGCGGGAGGGCGCGAAGGCGCTGGGCCTCGACGCCGAGATCGGTTCGATCGAGATCGGCAAGAAGGCCGACGTCATCGTCGTCGGCGCGCGAGGGCTGCATCAGGTCCCCGGCGAGGATCCGTACGCGCGCCTCGTCTACGCCACGCGCGCGGGCGACGTCCGCGCGACGATCGTGGATGGCGAGGTCGTCGCCCGCGACGGCCGCCTGACGTGGGACGACGGCGAGGCCGTGCGGGTGGAGGCGGAAGAGGCGGCGCGCGCGCTCGTGGCCCGGGCGGGGCTGTGACGGGCTGCGCGTTTGCTATACTGCGGTTAGCACTCTCGCGGCGAGACTGCTAAACACATTCCCATGGCGCAAGACCTGAGCGGCCGTCAGCGGCGGATCCTCGCCCGGCTC
>JANOGJ010000283.1:0-2602 GCA_031405995.1 Acidobacteriota bacterium | reverse complement strand
CGCTCGGAACCACGGCCGGTGGACGCGAGGACGTGCCGGCGACGTCCCTCGACCGGACGGCCCTGCTCGCGCAGGCGCCAGGCGCGTCGATCGAGGCCGGCCTCTTCAAGGTCCCCAGGGTCCTCTAGGCCATGTCGGCCGAACGCCTGCAGTCGGCCGTCGAATTGCGCGACGCGATCGCGCGCGGCGCGATCTCGGCCGAAACGGCCTGCCGGCAGGCGCTGGACCGCATCCAGACGGCGAACGCCACGCTGAACGCGTTCCTGCACGTCGACACCGATCGCGCGCTCGCGCGCGCGCGCACGCTCGACCGGGCCGGCGCGCCGGTCGGCCCGCTGCACGGCGTGCCGCTCGCCGTCAAAGACACCATCGTCACGCGCGGGATGCCGTCGACGGCAGGATCGCGGGGACTCGCGGGCTACCTCTCGCCGTTCGACGCGACGGCGGTCGAGCGGCTCGAGCGGGCGGGCGCGGTGCTGCTCGGCAAGACGAACTGCGATGAGTTCGCGATGGGCTCGTCCACCGAGCACTCGGCATTCGGCCCGTCCCGGAATCCGTGGGCGGCCGATCGGACTCCGGGCGGCTCGAGCGGCGGGTCCGCGGCGGCCGTCGCGGCCGGCATGACGCCGCTCGCGCTGGGGTCGGACACGGGCGGATCCGTGCGGCAGCCGGCGGGCTGCTGCGGCGTCGTCGGTCTGAAACCCACCTACGGGCGCGTGTCGCGCTACGGCCTCATCGCGTTCGCCTCGTCGCTGGATCAGATCGGCCCGATCGGCGTGTCCGTCGCGGACGCGGCGCTCGCGCTGGAAGTCATGAGTGGACACGATCCGATGGACGCGACATCCGCGGCTCGACCGAGCGAGGCGTTCACCGGCGCGCTCGACGGACGCGTCGCCGGCCTGCGCGTCGGCGTGCCGCGGCACCTCCTCGAGACGGGCGTCGACGCCGAGGTGGCGGCCGCGTTCGAGGCCAGTCTCGAGGTACTGGCGCGCCTGGGCGCGACGATTCAGCCGGTGACGCTGCCGCACAGCCGCTTCGCGATCCCGGTGTACTACCTGGTCGCCACCGCGGAGGCCAGCTCGAATCTGGCGCGCTACGACGGCGTGCGCTACGGCCTGCGCGCCCCGGGCGAGACGTCGGTCGGCCGGATGTACGAGCGCACACGGAGTCTCGGATTTGGCGAGGAGGTCAAGCGCCGCATCATGCTCGGGACGTACGTCCTGAGCGAGGGGTATTACGACGCCTACTACCTCAAGGCCCAGCAGGTCCGCACGCTGATCCGCCGCGACTACGAGCAGGCGTTCGCCAAAGTCGATGTCGTCGCGACCCCCACGAGCCCGACTCCGGCGTTCAAACTGGGCGAGCGCAACGCCGATCCGATTCAGATGTACCTCGCCGACGTCTTCACCGTGAGCGCGCCGCTCGCCGGCCTGCCCGCGATCAGCGTGCCCTGCGGATGGACGTCGGCTCACCTGCCGGTGGGACTGCATCTCACCGCGCGCGCGTGGGAAGAGGCGGCATTGCTGCGCGCCGCCGATGCCTACGAACGCGCGGCGGGGTGGCGCGCGTAGCGGCGTCGCAGCCAGAGAATCAGCGGCAGCCCGACCAGCGCGGGCAGCACCCACGGTAGCCACGCCATCCATCCCTCCAACTGCCACTGCAGGGTTCGCGAGGATCCAAACACGAACAACGTCGTGTGCAGCGTCACGCCGGTGGTGATCATGCTGGTCAGATGCTCGCGTTGCCATTCACTCGGCGTCGCCGACGGCCGCGCGCCGTACGCGAGCTGGCGGACGCCGATGAGAAAACCGAGCGGAGCCACCACCAGCCACGTCACCTGCTGCCAGGCGACGATGAACGGCAGGAGCAAGACGCTCCCCAGCATCGACAGCAGACACAGGGCGGCGTGCGGCCACGTCCGTATCCGGGCTGGGGTTGGACCCGCGGCGACCACCGCGAGGCCGTGCTGCACCGGCGCGACGATGAGCAGCAGCACATACAGCACCAGCCACATCGTCTGCCACGACTGTCGCGCGGCTTCGAGGGCGGCCAGGTCGGCCGCCGCGCCGATGGGCGCGCGCACGAGCGACGGGGCCAGGAGGCTGACGGCGGCGAGCAATCCGCCCGTGACGGCGGCGGCGTAAATCAGGCGGGAAAACCAGCGGCCCGCGGCGCGATGGAACGGGCTGCCTTTCACGGCGAGCGCGGCCGCCCAAAACACAGCGGTCGCGCCAAAAGCGCACGCGAGATGCACGCGCAGGAGCGCGCTGGCCCAGCTGGTCACGGAAGAGAGGTTATGTGGTCGCGGGCCGCTTCATCAAGCGAAGAAACGTCCAGAGGACGAAGGCGACGCACGCAAGCGGCAGCAGCGGAATCGCCACCGCGATGGCGAGCACCGAGACGAGCACCCCGGTGAGGAGCGCGCCGCCGAGCGCCACGGCGAGGCTGAGCGCCCAGGCCAGCAGCTTGAACGGCAGGAACAGAAGCCAGAACACGCCACGGATGACGAGAACGAACGTGACAACCGCTGCGACCCCGACCAGCACGAACGACAGGATCATGAGGCCGGCCAGAAGCGTCAGCACGTCCCTTTCGACGAATC
>JANOGJ010000278.1:0-1509 GCA_031405995.1 Acidobacteriota bacterium | reverse complement strand
CGCTCGACGCGGCCTGGTGGCCGCTCGTCGCCAGGTCGAACCCTTCCAGCATGTTGAGGATCTCGACCAGCGCGATGCCGCCCGAGCTCGGCGGCGGCATGGAGATGACCTCGTAGCCGAGGAACGTGCCGCGAACGGGCGTGCGTTCCTTCGCTTTGTACCCGGCGAGATCGGCCTTGGTGATGATCCCGCCGTTGGCGGCCATGTCCTCGGCGATGCGGTCCGCGATCCATCCGGTGTAGAACGCGTCGGGTCCGTCGGTCGCGATCGCCGTCAGGCTCTTCGCGAGATCGGCGAGGACGATGCGATCGCCGGCGGCCCACATGCCGCCGCCGGGCTTGCCGTACGCGGCGACGGAAGCGGGGAAGCGGCGCATGTTGCCCATCAGCGCGCCGTTCAAGCCTCGAGCGAGCGACGCGGACATCAGGAAGCCGCGGCCGGCGAGGTCGGCGGCCGGCATCACGACGTCTTTCCAGGCGAGCTTGCCGAACTTCTTGTGCGCGAGCGCCATGCCGCGGACGGTGCCCGGCACGCCAGGCGCGAGGTACCCCGACGCGGTGAGCGCGCGATCGATGTTCCCGTCCTGCCCGAGGTACATCGTCGGCGTGGCCTTGCCCGGCGCGACCTCGCGGTAGTCGAACGCGGTGGCTTTGCCGTCGGGCGACCGGACGATCATGAAGCCGCCGCCTCCGATGTTGCCGGCGGACGGATGCGTGACGGCCAGCGCGAAGGCCGTCGCGACGGCGGCGTCCACCGCGTTGCCGCCGGCCGCGAGGACCGAGGCGCCCAGGTCGGAGGCGATGTCGGACGAGGACACGACCATCCCCGCGCGCGAGCTGACGCCGAGGTCCACGGGGACGACCTGGGACGCCGGCAACGCGGGAGCGAGGGCTATCGCGGCTGCGACGAGGAGCGCTCTCTTCATTTGGGGCCTACCCGGGCCATCTTACGCCGGAACCTGTTAGGATTCCGTTCACCAAGCTTTATTCAGGAGGCAAGTATGAAGCGCCTGCGTTCGACAGCGGTTCTGGCTTTGTTTGCGGCCGTTCTGGCGTTCGTGCCCCTCGGGGCGCAGAACGCGGTCAAGCGTCCCATCGAGTTGGACGACATCCTCGCGATTCGCGCCCTGGGCGCGACGTCGCTCTCGGCGAATGGCACGTGGTTGGGCTACCGGCTCTCGCCGCCGCAGGGCGACAGCGAGGTCATCCTGCGCGCCACGAGCGGCGACAAGGAGATGAAGTTCGCGGTGGGCGAAGGCGCGGGCGGCGCGCTCTCCTTCTCGGCGGACTCGGCGTGGGCCGCGATGGCGATGTCGCCGACCCGCCGGGAGGCGCAGGCGAACACGCGCGCGCGACGGCCGAACCAGACGAGCGTGACGATCGTGAATCTCGCGAGCGGCGAGAAGTCCACGGTCCAGAAGAACCGCCGCTTCGCGTTCTCGGGTGAGAGGGGCGGCTGGCTGGCGATGCACCGCTACGGTCCCGAGGCCGCGGGCGGGGCGGGGGCGGC
>JANOGJ010000134.1:0-2428 GCA_031405995.1 Acidobacteriota bacterium | reverse complement strand
AGGACGCCGCGCGCGATCCGCCGAGGTAGCCGAGCGCGCGCAGGTTGTCCCGCGTCTGGGTGTCCAGGCGACCGGCCTGCGGGGCCACGATTGCGCCCTTCCGCAGCGCGTCGCCGGTCGCGGCGAGGTCCAGCGACATCCGGACGGCCTGGTCCGGTCGTGCGCCGATCACGTTGTCCTTCTCGCCGGGGTCGGTGACGAGATCGAACAACTCCGTCGGCTTCGGATGCGTGCCGCCGCGTGAACGGATCAACTTGTAGCTGCCGCTCCGAATCGATTCCAGATCGACGCCGTCGAGTGTCACTTCCGAGTAGACGGGCGACGACCTGCCCGGGCGCGTGGGCTCCGGCGCGAACGGCGCCAGGTCGGTTCCCGTGAAACCCGGCACGACCGGCAGCCCGACGGCGTGCACGATCGTCGGCGCCAGATCGACGAGGCTCACCGGCATGCTGATGCGCGCCGGTGCGCCGGCCGGTCGACTCGTCGACGCGACGATCAACGGCACGCCGGTCATGTCCTCGTAGAGATCGCGGCCGTGACCGCGCACGCCGTGCGCCCACAAGCCCTCGCCGTGATCGGCCGTCACGACGACGAGGAGGTTGCGATCGCGCTGTCGCGCGCGCAGTCCATTCAGCAGCTCGCCGACCCAGTGGTCGGCGTACGCGACCGCATTGCGATAGAGAAACTTGACGCGATCGAGGTCCACCGGCCGCGGTTGGGCCATCGCGTCGAGCCGCTCGAGGTCGCGGCGCGAACCCGAAAAGGCGCCGGCCGGCTCGGGCGACGTCGCGAACTCCGGGCGCGGGAGGTACGGATCGTGGGCGTCCACGTAGTGCGCGAAGAGAAAGAACCGTCCACCCGGCGCCACCGTGTCGACCAGCGCCAGCGCCTTCTTCGTCACGCCCTCCGCTGTCGGCACGACGAAGTCGTTGGGGTAACCCCTTTCGAGTTCGGGGTACTGGAAGACGTCGAAGCCCTGCGCGAATCCAAACGCCTGATTCGCGTTGCCGTTCGTCCACACGCCGAGCGTGCGGAACCCCCGATCGCGAAGCGCCTCCGCCAACATCACCACGTCGTCTCGCACGACGTCGTCGCGGCCGAGCACGCCGAGCGAGGTGGGGAAGCGCGAGGCGAACATCGACGCGATCGAGGACCGCGTCCATGACGACGTCGCGGTGGCTTGATCGAAGACAACGCCCTGGGCCGCGAGACGGTCGAGGGCCGGGGTGGGAGACGGCGAGCGGCCGTAGACGCCGACGTGATCGCGCCGAAGCGCGTCGACGAGCACGAACAGCACGGACTCGGCCGGCGCGGGCGGGGCCGGCGCGCAGGCGGCGAGCAGGAGGAGCGCAATCATTGGAGGCCGGGTCTTTAGACGCGGCCACGCGCGCCGGACCTGAAGGTCCGGCCTCCAAGAGGCTCCGTCAGCGTGTCGCGACAAAGATCAGGTTGTTCAAACCGAGGTGGCCGTATTCGAGGCTCCAGAACGCTTCGGCATAGCAGTCGGCGAAGCCGTGATCGCTCATCCGGCTCACGAGCTGCCACCCGAACTCGGTGAACACGAGCGAGCCGTCCTTCGAAAACGGGTTGCCGTGATACTCGGGGTCCTTGTGGTGCTTGACGGCGCCGTCGACGATGTCGGCGCGCTGGGTGTTCGTCTCGCGGTCGAGGAAAAACGGGACCGTGAAGAACATCTTGCCGCCGGGCTTCAGCACGCGCGCGGCCTCGCGGAAGGCGCGGTCCGGGCTGGGCACGTGCTCGAAGACGTCGTTGCTCATCACGGCGTCGAGCGACGCGTCGGGAAAGGACAGCTGCATCGCGTCCTCATGACGGATGCCCCGCACGACGTCGCCGCCCTTGTGCTGCGGGCCGACGTACTCGCTGCCGTAGCAGATGGACGTCGGCGATCGCATGCAGATGACCTTGTACATCGCCGTCACCTGTTCCATCAGGTAGACGGCGCGGCCGTCCTTGCCGGCCATGTGTTCGAGGAGCGCCGCCGCGAGCGCGCGCTGGCGGTTGATCAGGCCGCAGGTCGGGCACTCGAGCCGTTCGCGCCAGTTGGGCATCCAGGTGCCGTCCTCGAGCTGGTGCGCGCCCCACTTGCGGTCGACCTCGAAGTCCACGATGGCCTGGTCCACGCGGCAGATGCCGGGCATGACGAAGCGCGAGTCGCGCCGGTGGTGCACGGCGATCGCCCGTTCGAGGCCGGCGCGCTGGGCGTAGACGACGCTGCCGAACACGGCCATCGCCTCGTCGCGCGTGCGGCACGCGATGCGTTCCATGGGGTGAATCTTATCGTTTTTGCGTACACTGCAGGACACGTGCGACTGTTGTTGTTCAACCAGTACTTCGCGCCCGACGTCGCGGCAAGCGGGCAGCGCTTCAACGACGTGGCGGAAGCGCTGGCGGAAGCGCACGAGGTGAC
>JANOGJ010000250.1:0-2700 GCA_031405995.1 Acidobacteriota bacterium | reverse complement strand
CGCCAGCGTCGCGACCACGCACCCGACGCCGCCGCTGATCACGGAGAACGGCGCGCCGAGCGCCTGCGCCACGAGTCCGGCCTCCAACTCGCCGAGCTGGGGGCCGCCCATAAAGAAGATCATGTTGACGCCGGTCATGCGGCCGCGCATCGCGTCGGGTGTTTCGAGCTGGCGCACGAGGTTTCGGATCACCATGCTCACCGCGTCGGCCGCGCCGGCGATCGCCAGGCACACGAACGTCAGCCAGAACGCCCGCGAGAACCCGAACGCGATCGTGGTGAGACCGTAGATGACGACCGCCCAGACGAGTGTCTGTCCCTGGCGGACAAGCCGGTGCGACACGGCGAGCATCGCGGTGCTGCCGAGGAGCGCGCCGACCGCGGGCGCGGCGGCGAGCAGGCCGTAGCCGCGCGCGCCGACGTGCAGGACGTCCTGCGCGAAGATCGGCAGCAACGCCATTGCCGAGGCGAAGAACGTCGCGAAGAAGTCCAGCAGCATCGTCGAACGGATGATCGGCGAGCGGAAGACGAAACGCAGACCGTCCTTCGCCGCGGCGAGCGACATCGAATCGCGCGCGTGGGGGGTAGAGCGGTCGGTCGCCGGTACATCGCGCATCATCAGCAGCGCGACGATCACGAACAGGAATGACGCGGCGTTGACGGCATACGCCCACGCGACGCTGCCGAACGCGATGACCGCGCCGCCGATGGCGGGCCCTGCGACCGACGCGGCTTGGACCATCGCGGTGTTGAGGTTGATCGCGTTGGGCAGATGCGCGCGCGGCACCAGCATCGGCACGAGCGCCTGGCGCGCCGGCGGATCGAACGCGCCGACCGACGCGCTGACCGCCGCGAGCAGGTAGACGGGCCAGGCGGTGTCGAGGCCGGAAAACGCCAGCGCCGAAAGCGCCGCGGACACCGCCGCGCCGCCAATCTGCGTGATGAGCATCAACGTGCGGCGGTCGAACACATCGGCCGCGACGCCGGCAATCAGCGAGAAGACGACGATGGGGACGAAGCGGACGAGGCCAACCAGCCCGAGGGCGAGCCCGCGGCGTTCAGGCTCGACGAGCAGCGAGACATGCCACAGCAGCGCGGCCGTCTGCATGAAGGTGCCGGTGAACGACACGGCCAGGCCGATCCAGAGGAGGCGGAAGTTGCGATGCTGAAGAGCGACGAGCACGGAGAGCGACATGTTATCGGCAATCGGGAATCGGGAAACGGCAATCGCGAACGGCAATCGACAAACGGCGAACGGCGCACGTAAAATGCCAGTCAGCCCCCTCGTCAGGAGATCGCCATGCGGTCAGCCATCGTCGTGCGTCTTGTTGTCGTCTCGGTCGTCGCCGCCGTCGCCGGCGCCGGCGCGCTGGCCCAGTCTCCCGCTGCCCAGCAGCCCGTGTCGGGCGGGCACCGGCACTACACCCCGCCCGAGCGGGACGTGCCGAACCAGGCGGGCCAGCTCGCGCCGCGGCTGCAGAACGTCGGCAAGTACGTGTTCCCGACGTCGACGAAGAACGCGCGCGCGCAGTTGTTCATCAACCAGGGCGTGAACCTGTCGTACGCGTTCAATCACGCCGAGTCCGGCCGCGCGTTCCGCGAAGCGGCGCGGCTCGATCCCAGCCTCGCGATCGCGTACTGGGGACAGGCGCTCGTGCTCGGGCCGAACATCAACGCGGCGATGGAGGCGGCCGACGAGGGGCCGGCCTACGCCGCCATCCAGAAGGCCGTGTCGATGAAGGACATCGCCACGCCCCGCGAGCAGGCGTTCATCGACGCGCTCGCCCAGCGCTACAGCGGCAAGCCGGAGGATCGCGTGGGCCGCGACCGCGCGTACGCGGACGCGATGCGCGTCGTGCACAAGAAGTTCCCCGCCGATCTTGACGCCGCCGTGCTCTACGTCGAGTCCGTCATGGACCTGCGGCCGTGGGGCTACTGGATGAACGACGGTGCGCCGTACGAGGGCGTGGCCGAGGCGGTGGCGATCATCGAGAAGACCATGGCGCGAAGGCCGGATCATCCCGGCGCGCTCCATCTGTACATCCACTTGATGGAAGCGCACGCCCCGAAGAAGGCCGAGGCGGCCGCCGACAAGCTGCTGCCGCTCGCGCCGGCGGCGGGCCACCTCGTCCACATGCCCTCGCACATCTACCAGCGCGTCGGCCGGTACGCCGACGCGATGAAGAGCAACCAGCTCGCGATCGCCGCCGACGAGGACTACATCACGCAGTGCCGGGCGCAGGGCTTGTACCCGCTCGGCTACTACCCGCACAACCTGCACTTCCTCTGGTTCGCCGCGACCGCCGACGGCCAGAGCGCCGTCGCGATCGACGCGGCCCGGAAAGCGGCGTCCAAGGTCGACGCCGCCACGCTGAAGCAGTTGCCGCTGCTCGCGGCGTTCAAAGTCGTGCCGTACTACGCGCTGACCCGGTTCGGCCGCTGGGACGAAATGCTGCGCGAACCGGCGCCGCCGGCCGACAACATGTACTACTACGGCGTCTATCACTACGCGCGCGGCATCGCGCTCGTCGCGACCAACCGCCTCGCCGAGGCCGAGCAGGAACTGGCGATCGTCAGGAAGGCGCTGACAGACAAGTCGATGGACGGCGCGCTGTTTTCGCCGAACACGGCCGGAGCGGTGTTCGCAATCGCGCCCGAGATGCTGGCGGGCGAGATCGCCATGGCGCGCAAGCAGTACGAC
>JANOGJ010000128.1:0-2135 GCA_031405995.1 Acidobacteriota bacterium | reverse complement strand
GTGACATGGGTGATCATCGAAAAAGACGTGCGGTCGGATGCCCAGGCTGTCTACGACCGGCAGGTCGAAGAGTCGGGTTATTACCAGGCCGTGACGCACGAGAATCATCCCGCGGCGCGCGGGTTCCGGGCGCTCGGCGCGACAAAGGTGCGCACCCGAATTCTGCGGAGCGAGCTGCCGTACACGGTGGTGACGGAGGGTCGATTCACCGCTCTCGACGTCCTCGGCCAACGTCTCATCGCCACGACGGGCCTGGCCGGCACGTCCGTGCTGGTCCGCGACGGCGCCACCTGGGAATGGACGTTCACGGTGCGCGATCCCCATGCCGCCGACGCGAATGTGAAGGCAGACGAGGACGTGACCTCGCTCCTGAACGATCTCGATAAGCTGGAGGCGGTCCTCACGGTGGGGCGCTTCGAAAGCGCCCACGGATTCGACCTCAGCTCCGACAAACGGAAGGCGACGTTCGACGAAGATCAACTGAAGGACGTGGACGAGAACTCGGTCGTTGTCCTGAGACTGAAGTGGAACACGGGCAAGAAGTGACGCGGATTGAGTTATTGCGTGACCGGGTTATTGGGTTATTGGTGCCAATAACTCAATAATCCGATGGGCCGATAACTTAATATTCGGTCGATGATCCATCTTCGCCTGGCCCGGCCCGCGCCGCTGGTGGTTGCCGTCGCGGGCGCCGCCATGGTCTGGCATTCGGCGCTCGCCCAGGATCCTCCACCACGAGCGCCCGGCGCCCCGGTGGCGATTGCCAAGCCGGTGTTCGAGAGCGGAGCGACGACCATTCCGTTCTTTCCGCTCGGCACCTCGCCGCTCGCGCTCCGAGGACCGTCGCGGCCGGGCATGTTCGTCTCGGCGGTGGGACGCCGCGCCATCGCGATGGGCACCGAGGACGGTCCCCTCGAACTCTGGTCGTGGCCCATCAAGTGGCTGCACGACTTCGAGCTGTCGTTCAAGATTCCGAAATACACCACCGCGATCCCTGGCCGCTCGGTCGCGACGTCGGTCGTCCAGCGTCCCGAAGGGATCACGATCGAGTACTCGCACGAGCAATTCACCGTGCGCGAGCACATCTTCGTGCCGCTCGACGAGCCGGCGGTGGTGATCCTGCTCGAGGTCGACGCGATTCGCCCGCTCGACATCGTCGTCCAGTTCACGCCGGATATTCACTACGCGTGGCCCGCGGGGCTCGGCGGGCAGTACCTCGTGTGGGAGCAGAACGCGCGCGCCTTTCTGTTCTCGGAAGGGAAGCAGGGCATCAACGCGTTTCTGGGTTCGCCTGCCGTCACCCAGGCGTCCGACGTGCCGGCGCACATGCTCGCCGTCGAGCGGCCGCAGCTCGTGCTCGGGGTGGGCGGCGCCACGGAGCGCTACACCGCGCCCAAGCTCGGCGAGCCGCCCGGACGCAACGTCAACCTCCACGCCGCGTACATTCCGATCGTGCTGGCCGGCGGCCAGATGCCGCGCGACGAGGCGCTGGCGCTCTACCGGCGGTTGGTCGTACCGGGCGGGGCGGAGCAGGAATGGAAACGCCGCGTGGCGCATGCTGACTCACTGCGCGAGACGATGTTCACGCTTCGATCGCCGGACGCGCTGCTGAACAAGGCCGTGGAATACGCGAAGGTGAACCTCGACGAGTCGATGGTGTGCAACCCGGACCTGGGCTGCGGCCTGGTGGCGGGATACGGATTGTCGGGCGCCGCGAGCGACCGGCCCGGCTTCGGGTGGTTCTTCGGCGGAGACGCGTCGATCAACTCGTTCGCGATGACCGGCGTGGGGCAGGCCGCGCTCGTCCGCGAGGGCGCGCTGCAGTTCTTCGCGAAGTACCAGCGCAAGGACGGCAAGATCACGCACGAAATCTCGCAAGGCGCCGGACACGTCGACTGGTTCAGCTATCCCTATGCTTACTATCACGGCGACACGACGCCGTTCTGGATTCTGGCGTTCGGCGAGTACTGGCGGCAGACCGGCGACACTGCACTCGTCCGCGCGCTCTGGCCCAACCTCAGACGCGCCTGGGAGTGGTCGCGCGCCACGGACGTCGACGGCGACGGACTCATGGAGAACCCTGTCGCGGGCGCCGGGGCGCTCGAAGTCGGCGACCTGCAGATCGGGATTCTCTC
>JANOGJ010000157.1:0-4572 GCA_031405995.1 Acidobacteriota bacterium | reverse complement strand
ACGTAACCTGCCGCGCAGTCTCATCGCCGGCACGCTGACCGTCGTCGCAATCTACGTGGGCGTGAAGGCGGGCAGCCGGGTGCTGACCGTCGTCGCAATCTACGTGCTCGTCAACATCGCCTACCTGCGCACGCTTGGCCTCGAGGGCCTGGCGGGCACGACGACGCCCGCGGCCAATACGGCGGGCGTGTGGCTGGGCGCGAACGGCGAGCGCTTCATCGCGGCGGCGATCGCCATCTCGACGTTCGGATTCCTGAACCACGCGGTGCTGGCGCCCACGCGCGTCTACTACGCGATGGCGGCCGACGGCGCGTTCGTCCCGGCCCTCGCCCGCCTGCACCCGAAGTACCACACGCCCGGCGGCGCCATCCTGCTGCAGTCGAGCTGGGCGGTGGCCCTGCTCGTCCTGCCGGGCACGTACGGCGACCTGCTCGGCTCGGTGGTCTTCGCCGACTGGATCTTCTTCGGCCTCACGGTGGCGGGCTTGTTCGTCCTCCGGCCCCGGTTCGGCCAGGCGCCGGGCTACCGCATGCCGGGGTACCCCTGGTTGCCCGCGCTGTTCGTGCTCGTCGCGGCGGTGGTTGTCTTCAGTTCGATCCGGGAAGCGCCGATGCGGTCGCTCATCGGCACGGGCCTGCTCGCCGCGGGCATCCCGGTTTACTACCTCTTCAAGATGTCGGCCGCGCGACGCGCCCGCGCTGCGCGCTGACGCCATGCTCCAGACGCCCCTCGCCCCATATCTGCTCTGGGCCAAGACGCGACAGGCGGCAGCCATCGATCTCGCCGGCAGCAACCTGCTGCACTGCGCGCTCGAGGATTTGCCGGGCGCGCGTGAGGCGGTCGACCTTTCTGCGCCGAACGACAATGGCTTCGCGCCGCTCGTCGACGCGATCGCGGCGCACTACGGCGTGGGGGCCGGCCGCGTCGTCACGGCGGCCGGCTGCTCGGGCGCCAACTTCCTGGCGATTGCCGCGCTCGTCGGTGCCGGCGATCACGTGCTCGTCGAGCGGCCCGGCTATGACCCGCTGCCGGGCGCCTGCCGGTTGATGGGCGCCAACGTCGAGGCGTTCGATCGACGGTTCGAGGACGGGTTCGGGCTCGACGTCGACGCGATCGCGCGGCGAATCACTCCATCGACGCGGCTCATCATCATTTCGACGCCGCACAATCCGTCGGGCGTCGAGCTCGACGCGGCCGCGTTGTCCGCGCTCGGACGGCTGGCCGAGCGAGCCGACGCCCATGTGCTCGTGGACGAGGTGTATCTCGACGCGGCGAACATAGTGCGCGGCCTGCCGGCGACCGCGACGTCGGCGGCCCGTCTCGACGGTCCATTCGTGATCACCAACAGCCTCACGAAGTCCTACGGCCTGGCGGGTCTTCGATCCGGGTGGGCGATCGCGCCAGGCGACGCCGTGGCCGTTCGCATGCGGCGCACCCGTGACCTCGTCGACAACGCCGGCAGCGCGCCCGCGGATCGACTGGCGGCGCTGGCGTTCACCGAACTGCCGCGGCTCGCCGACCGCACGCGCCTGCTGCTCGGCGGCAACCTCGAGCGCGCACGACGGTTCTTCGCGGATCATCCCGAGCTCGAGCTGGCCGCGCCCCCAGGCGCCTCGGTCGTGTTTCCACGAATCGCCGGCTGCGCGAACGCGGAACCCTTTGTGGAGCACGTTCTCGGCCGGCATGGCGTGGCTGTGGCGCCCGGCCGGTTCTTCGACGCGCCGGCGCACTTCCGCATCAGCCTCGCCGGACGATCGGACGCGCTCGACGCCGGGCTCGCGCGGCTGGGGCCCGCGCTCGGCGACGTGTGGCGATAGCGCCATGAATCTCGACGTCGCGTCTCTCTGGCCGCTCGCTGTCGCGGTGCTCGGTGGCCTCGGGGTCGGCATCGAGCGGCAGTGGAGCGGCCACGCGCATGGCCCGCGGGCGCGCTTCGCCGGCGTGCGGACGTTCACCATGCTCGGCCTCGTGTCCGGCCTCAGCGGCTGGCTCTGGACGGCAGGACTCACCGGGCCCGCCGTCGTCCTCCTCGCGGGCCTGGGCGCTCTCGTCGTCATCGCCTACTACTCCGCCAGTCGATCGGACGTCGACGGCACGACGGAAGTCGCGGCATTCGTCGTGCTGGCGGCGGGCGTCCTCGCGGGCGCCGGTTCGACGCGGATGGCCTCGGGCATCATCGCCATCACGGTCCTGCTGCTCGTCGAGAAGAAGCGGCTGCACGGTTTCGTCTCGAAGCTCGATCGCGTCGACGTGCGCGCCGGCGCGCGCTTCGCCGTGATGGCGGCTGTCATTCTGCCGCTCCTGCCCGAGGGGCCGTTCGGCCCGTTCGGCGGCATCAAGCCAAGGCTCCTGTGGACACTCGTGATCTTTTTTTCAGCGCTGAGCTTTCTCGGTTACCTGGCCCGGCGCACTGGCGCGGGCAACCGCGGCTTCGCGCTCGCGGGCACCCTGGGCGGCGTCGTCTCATCGACGTCGGTGACGCTTACGTTCGCGCGCCTCAGCCGAACCCATCCGTCGCAGGGACGCGCGCTCGCCGCCGGCACGCTCGGCGCCAACGTCGTGCTGCTCCCTCGCATCACGATCGCCTCGGCCGTGCTGGCGCCCGCGCTGTCGATGGCGCTCTGGCCCGCGCTCGTGCTGCCGGCGGTCATCGGCCTTGGACTCGTGCTCATGGGGCTGCGCGATCCCGGCCGGTCCGAGCCCCTGGCGCGCGACAGCAACCCGTTGCAGGTCTTCGTGGCGATCCAGATGGCCGCCCTGTTTCAGGTGGTGCTGTACGTCGCGTGGTTCGCGCGCGCTCAGTTCGGCGACCCCGGCCTCTACGGGTCGGCCGCGATCCTCGGGCTCGTGGACATGGACGCGCTCACCATCTCGATGGCGCAGATCGCGCGTTCCGGAACGGCGCCGGAGCTGGCCGCGCGCGCGGTGCTCGTGGGACTGATCGCGAACACCGCGGTCAAGCTCGGCATCACGCTGGCGGTGGGACGCGGGCGGTTCCGCGCATTTACTGCGACTGGACTAGTCCTGATGGGGCTGGCGCTCGCGGGCGCGCTTGTTTGGCGGCCGGGGCTCTAGCCCCACCGGCCAGCCGGGTCTGAAGACCCGGCCTCCATTTCGTCCGGCGCCCGGCCTGGTCGGGGTGTCTTCCAACGAACCCGTAGATCCGCGAGCGCGAACAAAGTGAGCGCGAGTAGGCGGCTTGCGACGCGTCTTGCAAGGGCGAAGGCCGCCCGGGTTCGTGGAAGATACCCCGAGCGGGACGGGCGCGATCAGTCAGGCCGGGTCTAAAGACCCGGCCTCCATCCTGAAAGGCGTACCGGCCTAGCTTGTCTGCTTGAACACCTTCATCGCCGTGGCCACCATGCCTGCGACATCCGCGACATTCGCCGGCAAGATCATCGTGTTCGTCTTTTGTGCGAGCTCGCCGAACTGGGTCACGTACTGCTCGGCCACGCGCAACTGGGTCGCCTCGATACCGCCCGGCTGCTTGATCGCTTCGGCGACCTGGCGGATCCCCTCGGCGGTCGCCTTGGCGACGGCCAGAATCGCGTTGGCCTGACCCTCGGCTTCGTTGATCTGCTGCTGCCGCCGCGCTTCCGACGCCTTGATGACCTGCTGCTTGTCGCCTTCGGCCTGGTTGATGACGGCGTCGCGCTGGCCTTCCGACGTCAGGATCACCGCGCGCTTCTCCCGCTCGGCGCGCATCTGCTTTTCCATCGCGGCGAGCACGTCGTGCGGCGGCGTGATGTTCTTGATCTCGTAGCGCAGCACCTTCACGCCCCACGACTCGGACGCTTTGTCGAGCTCGATCACGACCGACGCGTTGATGTTCATGCGCTCTTCGAACGTCCGGTCGAGGTCGATCTTGCCGATCTCGCTGCGGAGCGTCGTCTGCGCGAGCTGCGTGATGGCGAACATGTAGTCGGCGATGCCGTACGCCGCGCGCTCCGCGTTGAGCACCTTCAGGTACAGCACGCCGTCGACGCCGACCTGCACGTTGTCGCGCGTGATGCACACCTGGGCGGGGATGTCGAACGCGCCCTCTTTCAACGACATCCGGTACCGGATCACGTCGAAGAACGGGATCAGGATGTGAAACCCGGCCTGCAGCACGCCGGCGAACCGCCCCAGGCGTTCGACGACGAACGCGCTCTGCTGCGGGACGACAACCGCCGTCTTGGCGATGACGATGAGCGCGACGAGGATGATGAAGATGCCGACGATTTGAAACGGATTGATGTTGTCCATTACCGGGCTCCCTCAGGCTCAACGAACAGCATCAAGCCGTCCACGCGCGTGACGCGGCAGCGCGCGCCGCGCGAGAGCGGCACGCCGCCGCCGTTCCGCGCCGCCCACGCCGACCCGCGCAATTCCACCTTCCCGACCGCGCCGGGCGCCAGATCCTCGGTCACGACCGCCACCTGGCCGACGATCTGATCGACCGACGGCGCCTGCGGGTCCGTCTGGAACCACTTCAGCAGCCGGTTCCTGAAGAACAGCAGGCCGCCAATCGACAGCACCGAGAACAGCAGGAGCTGGACGGCGATGTTGCCCGCGCCGCCGAAGCTGGCC
>JANOGJ010000154.1:0-2802 GCA_031405995.1 Acidobacteriota bacterium | reverse complement strand
GTGATTGTGCGGCAGGGGAAGGGCCGGAAGGATCGGGTGACGATGCTGCCGGTCGCGGTGCGGAAGGACTTGGCGGCGCATCTCGAGGCGGTCAAGCGCCAGCACGAAGCGGACGTGCGGGCTGGAGTCGGCTGTGTGGCGCTGCCGGACGCAGTTGGGCGGAAGTATCCCGGGGCAGGGCTGGACTGGAAGTGGCAGTTCGTGTTTCCGGCGGCGCGGATCTGCCGCGATCCGCGGTGGGGTCCGGCGTCCCGGTTTCACCTGCACGAATCCGCCGTGCAGCGGGAGGTCAGCCGCGCCTCACGCGTTGCTGAAGTCACCAAGCGTGTAAGTTGTCACACGTTCCGGCACTCGTTTGCGACGCACCTGCTCGAGGACGGGTATGACATCCGGACGGTGCAGGAGCTGTTGGGCCACCGGGATGTCAGCACGACGATGATCTAGACGCACGTGCTGAATCGTGGGGGCCTTGGGGTCCGCAGTCCGATGGATCGGCTCGGTGGTTAGCTGCGACGCCCGACCGTGGTTAGCTGCGGCCGCTGCAGCTATACCCGCCGCGGCTGAGCGCCTACCAACTCTGGTAACATGCCGCCGTTCAGTCAGTTGGGCTTCAGGTCTTGGTCAACCCGCGCGCGGTTTATGGCTGCGAGCGGGCGGTTGGGACATTGGAGTCTACAACTTGTTAGACCTCACAATCATCGGCTTGCCGGAACACACCGAGAATGGCAGGATGGGCACATGGCTCCGGACACCCTGGCGGAACTGTTGAAACTCTCCTCAGGCGAGCGCGCCGAATTGGCCATGGCGCTCTGGGCAAGTCTGGACGACGCTCAACGAGGGTCAGAACTGGCGCTCACCAGAGAGCAAGCCGCGGAACTCGACCGGCGGTTCGAAGAACACGAAGCGGATCCGAGCACGGCCCTACCGTGGGAGGACGTTCGGCGACGGCTCTTGAACCGGTCGTGACTGCTCGGCTGGTCGTCCGCCCTCAAGCGGCCACTGAATTACTTGAGGCGCAGAAGTGGTTCGACGGACAGCGGGCAGGGCTCGGTCAGGAATTCGCGTTGGAGGTCGACCTCGCCATTTCCCAAGTCCTGGCGCGGCCCGAGAGTTTTCCACAAGTCCACGGCGCAACTCGCCGGGCGATCGTCCATCGTTTTCCATACGGCGTGTTTTTTCGAATAGCGGCGGACGCGGTCGTGATCCTCGGCATTGTTCATGGGCATCGGAATCCGCAGACTTGGCGGCAGCGACGGTGAGGTCTAACATGCGCTGCAGCCGACGGGCGCGTGTTTGTGAACATCGTTGTCGCGCCTGCGGCTGAGCGCTGTCGTTAGGTCTCAATGCGAGCATGGCGGTAGAATCACCGGAAGGGGCGAACATGCCAAGCACCGTGACCGTTGTGCACAGCGATCCGGACATTCTCGGCGGGACGCCCGTGTTTGTCGGGACGCGCGTGCCCTTCCGTAACTTGATCGACTACCTCGAACGGAACCACAGCCTCGACGAGTTCCTCGACTCATTTCCGACGGTCTCTCGGGAGCAAGCCGTGGCCGCGTTGGAGGCTGCTCACGAAGCGGTGAGTGCCCGTGCGCGTTCTGCTCGATGAGCAACTGCCTCGGCAGCTCGCAGCCTACTTGGTTGGCCACACCGTTCGGACGGTCCAGCAAGAGTCGTGGGCGGGCCTGAAGAATGGTGCGTTGCTCACCCAAGCCGAGGCCGCTGAATTCGCCGTGTTTCTGACCGGCGACCAGAACATCGAGTTTCAGCAGAACCTCTCGAAGCGGCGCCTGGGTGTGGTCGTCCTTTGCGCCACGAGCAACGCGCTGGAAGACCTGCTTCCGCTCGTCCCGGGGGCCCTGACCGCGATCGAGACCGTAGAACCGGGGCAGGTGGTACGAGTTGAGGCCTAACACGCGCTGCAGCCGACGGGCGCCGGTGTCGTGCGATCATGATCGTGGTCGCGCCCGCGGCTGAGCGCTGCCGTTGGACGTCATAAACACGACGCGAGGTTCACAATGAGCAAAGTATTCCGAGGTAGATTTACAGCACAAATCGAAGGCCCGTTTGTAGTCTTCATCATAGGCATTCGGATCAACCAGTTGCTGGCCGTCCATGGAGTTGCCCCGTTCGCTGTTGAAACTCAGCGGCGGCTCGAGTGACGACTACGCGACCTTCTCCGCAGTGTTCACGACGAAACCGAGTTGCTGATCACGCGCGCGCAACGCGGCGACCAGCCTCGGCATGTCCTTGTGCCCTTTCAACCGACGGAAGCCCTTGACGGCTTCGAGCACGCCGGCGGCGACCCAGCGTAGCACCATCCGCCCGCCGCGCCAGCGCTTCACATTCCGCTTCACGTGACGGGTCCGGCTGATCAGGCTTTCGGCGGCGTTGGTGGTCGCCAGGGATCGGCGGAGCGATTCCGAGAGACCGAGCGCGAGGATCGTGAGCGTCTCGTCGAGACCTTCCCGCACGCTCTCGGCCGCGCTGGGATAGTCGGCGTCCAAGCGCCGAACCAGGTCCTGCAGCAATCGCTTCGCCGCGACGCCGTCCGTGTGCCGATAGGCGCGGTGGAGGATCGCCTTGACCCACGGGCGCTGCCGCTCCGGCAGGTGATCGAGGACGTTGCGGAGTTTGTGCACCTGACACCGCTGCACGAGTGCCACGTCGCCGAAGGTCTCGCGCACGGCCTTCCGGAGGGCCTTCGAGCCATCGAGAATGACGAGCAGGCTCCGATCAGTCCGCATGCCCCGGCTCTGCAGATTCGAGAGCAGGCTTTGACACACGGCGGCGTTTTCCGTG
>JANOGJ010000152.1:0-6988 GCA_031405995.1 Acidobacteriota bacterium | reverse complement strand
ACGATCGGATGGCCGGATTCGCTGAGGTGGACGCGGATCTGATGCGTGCGTCCGGTGCTGATCGTGACGCGCACGAGCGAGACGCCGCCGATCGGCTCCACCGTCGCGATGCGGGTCGTCGCCGTGCGCGCCCGTCGGGCGCGGCTCGACATGCGCTGGCGATGCTTGGGATCGCGGCCAATCGGCTGGTCGATCACCTGCGCCGCCCGCGCCGTGCCCCAGACGAGCGCGACGTATTCCTTGGCGACCTGCCGGTCGTGGAACTGCCGGGCCAGGTCGCGGTGCGCGCGGTCGTGCTTGGCGATGACCATCACGCCCGACGTCCCCCGATCGAGCCGGTGCACGATCCCCGGCCGCTCCCGGCCGCCGATGCCGCTGAGGCCGGTCACGTGGTGCAGCAGCGCGTTGACCAGCGTGCCGCGCGCGTGGCCCGCCCCCGGATGCACGACCATGCCCGCCGGCTTGTCCACGACCGCCAGGTCCGCATCGTCGTACAGCACAGTGAGGGGCAGCGCCTCGGCTTCGAGCGACGCTGGTTCGACATCGGGCACGTGCAGGTCCGCGGCGAGTCCGGCCCAGACTTCGAGCGCCGGGCTGGCCTGGCCCTTCGACACGCGGACGTGGCCGTCCTTGATGAGACGCTGAATGCGCGATCGCGACAGGTCAGGCAGCCGGCGGGCGAGAAACTGATCCAGCCGGGTCCCGGCGTCTTTCGGGCCGGCCGTGACGTGCGCGTGCCGGGAGTCGGCGGCCACGAGGTCGTCCGTGCTCAGGCCGGGCGCTTGCGCAGCCGGAGCAGCATCACGATCGCGAGCGGCACCATCAGCACCGACACGAACTGCGACGTCGACATGCCGAACGCGATGCCGCGCGGGTCGCCCCGGTAGATCTCGACGACATAGCGGGACACGGCGTAGAGCAGCATGTACAACCAGAACGTCCGGCCGGCGAATCCGCGCCCGCGACGCTCGAGGAAGAGCAGGATGCCGAGGATCAGCAATTCCGCGCCGGCATCGTACAGCTGCGTCGGGTGGAGCGGTACGTTGAGCGGCGTGCCGACGTTGGTCGACGCGACCGGGTCGGTGAAGGTGATGCCCCACGGCGCGTCCGTCGGCTTGCCGTAGCAGCAGCCGGCCAGCAGGCAGCCGAAGCGCCCGACCACGTGCCCAAGCGCGATGCCGGGCGCGAACAGATCCGCCGTGGTCCACACCGGAAGCGTGTACTTGCGCACGAGCCAGAGGCCGACGAGCAGCGCGCCAATCAGGCCGCCGTAGAACACGCCGCCCGCGCGCACGAGCGACAGAAGCTCGCGGGGCTGGGCGCGGAAGTACTCGAAGTCCACGGCCACGAGCATCAGCTTCGCCCCGACGAGCGCCGCGATGATGAGGTAGATGCCGAGGTCCATCACGTGCGTGGCGTTCAGGCCGCACCGGCGCGCGCGGATCACGGCCAGTTGGAGGCCGGCCAGGTAGGCGAGCGCCAGCAGGACGCCGTACGAGTACACCGGCCAGCTTCCGACCTCAAACAGAATGGGATGCATGTCGCCTCACCAGGAGCAATTCGACGAACACCAGGACCGCCCCGATGTTGATGGACGCATCGGCGACGTTGAACGCCCAGAAGTGCCAGTCGCCAAAGTACACGTCGACGAAATCCACCACGTAGCCCGCGTACAACCGATCGGCCAGATTGCCGAGCGCGCCCCCCAAAATGAGGGACAAACCGGCGCGCGCGACGCGCTCGTCCGGGCGGAGATGGCGGACGTAGTACGCGATGCCGCCGAGCGCGGCCGCCGCCAGTCCCGTCGTGACCAGCCACTTGTACTCGAAGTCGAACGAGTTGAGCAGGCCGAAGGCGATGCCCTCGTTCCGCACGTGCACGAGGTCGATCAATCCGGGGATCACCGTCCGGCTGTCGTAGAGCGGGACGGACGTCCGCACGAGCGCCTTGGTGACCTGATCGACGCCGACGATCGCGAGGATCAGCCACCAGAGCAGCCGTCCGCCTGGCGGCGTGAGCGAGGTTCGGGGCGCGGCCGTCGCCTCGACGGGCGCGCCCGTCGCCGGGGCGTCATCGAACGGGAGCACTGGCGCCTCCCACGGCGTCCACGCACCGATCGCACAGCCCGGCCAGGTCTCCTTCGACGACCGCCGCCGCGACGTAGCGCCAGCAGCGGGGGCACTTCTCGCCGGTTGCGCGCGCGACCGCGATCGTCAGGTCCCCTTGCGCCATCCGCCGGACCTCCACCGCCGAGGTGATGAAGAGCGTTGGCAGCAGCGCGGCGTGCGCTTCGAGGAGCGACGCCCGCTCGCCGGACGCTTCTAGCGAGACCCGCGCCTGGAGCGACGTGCCGATCGTCTTCTGCTGCCGGGCGGCCTCGAGCGCACCATTGACGGCGCTCCTGACCTCGAGCAGCCGGCGCCATCGCGCGACGAGGTCGTCGTCCTGCCAGCGCGCCGTGTCGGCCGGGAACAGCGCGAGGTGGACGGACTCCTCCCGCGATCCCGGCAGATGCGCCCAGATCTCCTCGGCCGTCATCGAGAGGACCGGGGCGGCGAGGCGCGTGAGGCCGTCGGCGATGGTGTAGACCGCCGTCTGCGCCGACCGGCGCTCGGCCGAATCGGCTCGGAGCGTGTAGAGCCGGTCCTTCGACACGTCGAGATAGAACGCGCTCAGGTCCACGGTCATGAACTCATTGAGGGCGTGGAAGACCGTCTGGAAGTCGAACGCGTCGTAGGCTCGCCGCAGATCCGCCGCCAGCCGCGCGTAGCTCGCCAGCGTGAAACGATCGATCTCAAAGAGCCGGTCCTTCGCGACCAGGTCGCGCGCCGGGTCGAAGTCCGACAGGTTCGACAGCAGATAGCGAAACGTGTTTCGGATCTTGCGGTAGGCCTCGATCGTTCGTGACAGCACGGCCTTCCCGAGGCGCACTTCGTCGCGATAGTCCACCATCGAGACCCAGAGCCGCAGCACCTCGGCGCCGCTGTCCTTGAGGACCTGCTGCGGCGCGACGACGTTGCCCAGCGACTTCGACATCTTGTGGCCGCCTTCGTCGACGACGAACCCGTGCGTGAGCACGGCCCGGTAGGGCGCGTGGTCGCGCGTGCCGACGCCGACGAGCAGCGACGACTGGAACCACCCGCGATGCTGGTCCGTGCCTTCGAGGTACAGGTCCGCCGGCCAGGACAGGTCCGGGCGTTGGGCCAGCACCGCCGCGTGGCTCGATCCCGAGTCGAACCAGACATCCAGGATGTCGCGCTCACGCTCGAAGGCGGTGCCCTGACAGCGCTCGCAGGAAAAGCCCGGCGGCACGAACGCCTCGATCGGCAGTTCGTACCACGCGTCGGCGCTGTGCGCCTCGAAGACGCGCGCCGCCTGCTCCACGATCGCCGGTGTGAGGAGCGACTCCGAACAGGCCGCGCACGCCAGGGCGGGGATCGGCACGCCCCACGCGCGCTGGCGCGAAATGCACCAGTCCGGCCGGCTGACGAACATGCCCGTCATCCGCTCGCGGCCCCAGTCGGGAATCCACTTGACACCATTGGCTTCGGCGATCGCCGTGTCCCGCAGCGGGTCCATGCTGATGAACCACTGCGACGTCGCGAGGAAGATGACCGGCTGGTGGCAGCGCCAGCAGTGCGGGTACGAATGCGAGTAGTCGGTCCGGAACCACAGGCGGCCGCGCGCCTGGAGCGCCGCCTCGACCGCGGGATTGGCCTCGAAGACCTTGAGGCCCGCGACCACCCCGACGTCCGGCAGGAATCGTCCGTTCGTGCCGATGGGCGCGTAGATCTCGAGGCCGTAGCGGACGCCCGTGGCGAAGTCGTCGGTGCCGTGCCCGGGCGCGGTGTGGACGGCGCCCGTGCCCTGATCGAGCGTGACGTAGTGGCCGAGCACGCCGAGCGACGGGCGGTCGTAGAGGGGATGCTGGAACGGCACGCGGTCCATCTGCTCGCCTTTGAACGACGCGATCTTCCGGCCGAATACCCGGCCGGTCGCCTGGGCCACGCGCTCGGCGAGCGCCTCGGCGAGGATGACGGCGCGATCTTCGACCTCGTAGGCCGCGTAGTCGAAGTCCGGATGGAAGGCGACGGCCAGGTTCGCCGGAATCGTCCACGGCGTCGTCGTCCAGATGAGCGCGGTGACGGTGCGGCCCGCGAGGGCGGGTACGCGCGACGCGAGCACCCCGGCGCCGGCGGCCGCCAGCGGGAACTCGACGTAGATCGACGGCGACGTGTGCGGCTCGTACTCGACTTCGGCCTCGGCCAGCGCGGTGCGGCAGCGGAGGCACCAGTGCACCGGCTTCTTGCCCTTGTAGACGAGCCCGCGCGCGACGAACCCGCCGAGGGCGCGGACGATGGCGGCCTGGTAGGCCGGCGCCATCGTCAGGTACGGATGATCCCAGTCGCCGATGATGCCGAGCCGCTTGAAGTCTTCGCGCTGCGAGTCGACGAACACCTCGGCGTAGGCCCGGCAGGCGCGGCGGAACTCGAGCGGAGAACGGTCCTTGTCGGCGGCGCTCCGTTCGCGCTCGACGTTCAACTCGATGGGCAGGCCGTGGCAGTCCCAGCCCGGGACGTAGGGCGCGTCGAAGCCGGCCATCGTCCGCGACTTGACGATCAGATCCTTGAGGATCTTGTTCAGCGCATGGCCGATGTGGATCTGGCCGTTGGCGTACGGCGGGCCGTCGTGCAGCACGTAGCGCGGCGCGCCCCGGCGCGCGTCGCGAATCCTGCCGTACAGACCCATCGCTTCCCATCGGGCGATGGCCGCCGGCTCGGACGCCGGCAGGTTCGCTTTCATGGGGAAAGCCGTTCGCGGAAGGTTGAGCGTCTCTTTCCAGTCGCGCATGAGGACCGCGACGTCATTCTATAATCGGAGCCGGTGGCCCGCACTGCTGCCGTCTTCTTCGACGTTGACTTCACCCTGATTCACCCCGGTCCTCGTTTCCAGGGCGTCGGGTACCAGGAGAGTTGCGCCCGGCACGGCGTCCAGGTCGACGCGTCGGTTTTTGAGGCGGCTGTGGCCGGCGCCGCCTCGGTGCTGGACTCGGCCGGCCAGGTGTATGACGCCGACCTGTACGTGCAATACACGCGGCGGATCATCGAGCTCATGGGCGGCGCCGGTCCGGGCGTCCTGACCGTGGCCCGCGAGATGTACGACGACTGGGCCGAGCACGAGCACTTTTCGCTCTACGACGACGTGCCGGAGGCGCTGCGGGCGCTGCAGGGCGCGGGCGTGCGCCTGGGGCTCATCTCGAACTCGCATCGGTGCCTCGCGTCGTTTCAATCGCACTTCGAGCTCGAAGGGCTGATTTCAGCCACCGTGTCGTCTTCGGACCACGGGTACATGAAGCCGCACCCGAACATTTTCCGCGCGGCGCTGGCCCTCCTGGACGTGCCGGCGGGCGAGGCGGTGATGGTGGGCGACAGCCTCACCCACGACGTCCACGGCGCGATGCAGGCGGGTTTGCGCGGCGTTTGGCTCGCGCGCGGCGCGCCCGCGTCGACGGCGGATCCGGGCGTGCCGATGATCCGATCGCTCGCTGAGCTGCCGGCGCTACTCGGCCGGCGCGAAGTGCCCGGCGCCGCGTGACCCTCCGCGACATCACGGCCCTTGCCGGCTGCCGCGGCGTCGTGGCCGTGCAGGAACACGTGTGGGGCGCCGGGAGCGAGATCGTGCCGGCGTCCGTCCTGCTCGTCTCGGCCAAGCGCGGCGGCATTCTCGTCGGCGCCTACGATGGGGACGCGCTCGCCGGATTCGTCTGGTCGATGCCCGGGTGGCGGGACGGTGCGCCCACGCATTGGTCCCACATGCTCGGCGTCGTCCAGGCGGCGCGCGGCACAGGACTGGGCGAGCGCCTCAAGCTGGCGCAGCGCGATCGCGTCCTGGCGCAGGGCGTCGACCTCATTGAGTGGACGTTCGATCCGTTGCAGGCGCCGAACGCGCACTTGAATTTCTCGAGACTCGGTTGCGTGGCGACGACGTACCTCGCCGACGCGTACGGCGCCATGCCCGGGCCGCTGCATCGCGGCACGCCGACCGACCGGCTCATCGCGGAATGGCGACTCGGAACGCCGCATGTCGAGCGCCGGCTGGCGGCCGCGCGCGCGGGCGCGTCCGCCCTCGTCGCGCGCAGCGCGGACGTGCGCGACGCCCCGCGGGCCATCGCGACCGAGACGGCGGGTGAGTGGATCGCGGCCGGGCCTGTCGATGCGGCGCTCGACGTTCGGCGGGTCACGGTGGCCATTCCGCCGCGCTTCACGGACATGCAGGAACGCGCCCGTGACCTCGCCGGCGCGTGGCGGCTCGCGACGCGCGAGGCGTTTGCGGCGTATTTCGCGCGCGAGTACCGGGTGGTGGACTTCTTTCTCGATCGGGAGAAGGGAGGGGGAGAGTACTTACTGGACAACTTGGAACTCAGAACTTAGAACTCAGAACTTCGGAGCACGGTGTTTCAGTTCTGAGTTTCCGAGTTCTAAGTTCTAAGTTTCCCCGTCCTACCCCGGAGGCCAGCTCATCGTCCTTCCCCCCAGCACATGCAGGTGCAGATGGAACACCGTCTGTCCGGCGTCCGCGTTGCAGTTGAACACCGTCCGGAAGCCGCCGGCGGCGTAGCCCCGCTCGGCCGCGATCGCGGCGCCGCGGCGGACCATTTCGCCGACGAGGCCGTCGTGCTCCGGCGCGAGGTCATTCAGGGTGGCGATGTGCGCGCGCGGCACGACGAGTACGTGCATTGGCGCCTGCGGGGTGATGTCGTTGAACGCGATGAGGCGGTCGTCCTCGTAGACGCGCGACGAGGGAATCTCGCCGGCGACGATGCGGCAGAACAAGCACATGGGGGGAGTGTAATCCGCAACTGGAGCATCGGGCCGCGTTCGAAAACCGTTGCCAGGCCCGAGGCCGGCCATTCGGTCACGGTGCGTCGCGCGGCACGCCCAATCAGTCGAGGAGCGGGGCGAAATGCCCCGCGTAGGCGATCATCCGC
>JANOGJ010000120.1:0-3054 GCA_031405995.1 Acidobacteriota bacterium | reverse complement strand
ATGATACCAATAGGTCCCGGCGCGGTTCGTGACTTCAAATTCGTACACGTAGTCCGCTCCCGCGCCGACCACGAGGTGCGGATGCCCGTCAGCCGCTTCGGGGACGTCCATGCCGTGCCAGTGCACGATGCTCGGTTCGGGCAGCCCGTTGACGAACCGGATGCGGACCCGCTGGCCACGCCGGAATCGAAGCGTGGGTCCGAGATAGGAATCGGCGACAGCCTGCACGGTATCTGCCGGTCCCTTGGTGACGACCCCCGTGAACCGCCATACCTCAGTCGGCCGTCCGGGCAGGATGCGCGCCTCGGCCGGCGAGGCCGTCAGCGTCAACTCGACATCGGGTTCGAATCCGGCCGGGCGGGGAGCGCCTTGGGCGGCGGCGCGCTGGCCGTCGCTTCCGAGCAGGCCGAGTGGAGCCGCCCCGGCCGCGGCGCCCGCGCCGATCAGCCGCAGCGCGTCACGACGCGTCATGATCCGTGGATCCCAGTGCCCTTGGCGATGAGGAGGTGGTGCGCGGTGTGGTGGTCGCCCTGGACGAGGAGGCCGGCGAATCCCAGGCCGCGGATCTTCGCGATCGTGTCCGCATCGCCCGTGGTGCGTGCCGTCACCGTCAGACGAGTCCCGCCGGCGATTGGCGTCGCGGTGGCGCGCCACGCGGGCATCCCATCGAGCATCGCGGCGTGCGGCACGAGCATCCGATTGACGGCCGCGGCGACTTCGGCGTTGCCGGTCACGTCCATCGTCAGCCCGCCCGCCACTGGCCGCGGCCTCACCCTCGCGTGCAGCGTCACGAGGTCCATGTCGGCCAGGTGCCGGCGCAAGGCCTCGAGGTTGACCTTGGACCAGTCGGTAGTGTGGTCGGCCTCGAGCAACTTCACGATCTCGCTGATGGCCGCGAAGGCCGCCTGCCCGCTGTGCGTCGGCATGCCGGCCACCTCGTGCTGCATGCCGGGCGTGTGCTGCATCGGCATCGCCGGCGGGTTCTGAGCGGCGAGTCCGAGCGAGAACAGACAGGCAACGGGTATCGCGAGGGTCAACGATCGCATCATGTGGGCCATCTCCAATCGGGATCCTGGAACACTCGTCGAGCGGACGCTGGGACTATTGTCGCACTGCGTACGCCGCGCTCGACAGGTGCAGGATGTCGCGCCGTTCAGTCATCGCGCCTCGACGTCACGCTCGCCCCGGCAAGCGCGTAACTCGTACTTCGACCGCCCTCGGGATTCTGGATGAGTACGCCGTGCTCAACAAGTTGCCGGATGTCGCGCAGTGCGGTGTCGTGCGAGCACTTGGTCAATGTCGCCCATTTCGCACTGGTGAGTTTGCCAGAGCGGCTGCCAGCCGCGCCTTGATCAAGGTCGCCGTCGAGCATCCGATTGATCACGAGCCTCTGTCGCTCGTTGATCGGCGCGGCTCCGATCGACAGCCAGAAATGACCTTTGGCCATCACATTGGCGAGCGTTGTCTGGGACCCTTCGATCGCGCGACTGAGGCAGCTAAGGAACCACTCGAGCCACGGCGTCACATCGAGAGGTCCCTTCTGCGTTTGTTCGAGGATGTCATAATAGGTCTTTCGCTCGCGCTGAATCTGCGCGGACATGCTGTAGAAACGTTGGGAGCTATTCTCCCAGCGCGCAAGCGCCCAATCAGCGATGGCGCGCGCGATTCGGCCATTGCCATCCTCGAAGGGGTGAATGGTTACGAAGCGCAGGTGCGCCAAGCCAGCCCGAAGCACTGGATTAACTGGGTTCTCAGCCGGTTCGTCATTCAGCCAATCAAGAAACTGTCCCATCTCATGATCGACTCGCGCTGCAGGCGGTGCCTCGAAGTGCACGAGCTCGCGCCCGACAGGTCCCGACACGACCTGCGTCGGGTCTGAGTTTTCAGTACGCCAGGCCCCAGCGGTGATCCGACGCATTCCGCTTCGAGCGGTCGGGAATAACGCGGCATGCCATGAAAAGAGTCGTTGCGCTGTGAGCGGCTGCGCGAAATGCCGGGTTGCGTCGAGCATCATCTCCACAATGCCTTCAACGTCACGGCCGACAGTCTTGGCGCCACCCACGTCCATGCCGAGGCGACGCGCGATCGATGAGCGCACCTGCTCGGCATTGAGTTTTTCACCTTCGATTTCGCTGTTTCTGACGACGTCTTCGGTCAGGGTGGTGAGGACGGCTTCTTGCTGCAGGGTGAATCCAATGGCCTCCATCCGCCCCATGAGTCGGCCCTGCTGACGGCTGGTCGCAACCAGCTGGGCAGCCAGGCGGTCCCGGTCCCACTCGAGTCGGGGCCAGCCCGGCAGGTCATGGATGTAGTCTTTTCTACGCATGGTATGCGTATATTATGGGCCTAATCTACGCATACCATGCAAGTCATTCTACGCACGTAGTGCGTCGAATGCGGGCCGTAATCTACGCAGCGGCGGTTCCTATCTCCGAATCCGTTGGATTATTCTGACTTATCGTAGCCTTGCTACGATAACGTTGACTAATCGAAACGTCATGTTTATAATGTCATCACGAATCGTAGCCAGGCTACGACACAGATGACTAAACTAAACACTCTCTATCGGAAGGTCGGGCCCGGCAGGCCGGTCACGTCGGAGGAACTCGCCGCCTTCGGCGTTTCGGCTGACTTGGCCGTCCACTATGTCCGCGCAGGGTGGCTCAAGCGCCTGGCGCGTGGCGTGCTCACTCGGCCTGATGTCCCGCTTGATCTTCATGCCAGCCTCCGGCTCCTCGAGGGTCGCCTTAAGGGGCTGCACGTTGGCGGCAAATCAGCACTCGATTGGCACGGCGTTCGGCACAACGTCGCGCAGCAGCCCAGGCTGCAACTCTATGGCTGGGCGTCAGGCCCGTTGCCATCGTGGTTCACGGAACGCTTTCCGAGCGACTATCACCGCCAGCGCTTGTTCGATGAAAAGCCCGGTGCGTTGATGCGCGTGTCGCACTTTCAGCGACAACCCAACGGTCCTCTCGTCTCAGACCCCGAGCGTGCGGTGCTCGAACTGCTCAGCGACGTGGGCGTTCGTCAGCCTCTCCAGGAAACGCGCGATCT
>JANOGJ010000102.1:0-3937 GCA_031405995.1 Acidobacteriota bacterium | reverse complement strand
ATCGTGACGGCGACGTTCGACCTCGGCAATCCGAGCAGCCTGCGACAGCGGGTGACCGTGTTGCTTCACGACGTCAACTTCTCGGACCTCTCCGTGTGCACGTTCTGGATCCCGGCGGGACAACCGCTCTCGACCTACACGTTCCGGACGTTTGCGACCGAGGCTTGGACGAACGCGACGATCTCGATCTACCCGGCGACGGTGGCCGCGCCCGGCGAGTGGGTGCAGCTCGACAACGTCACGCTTCGACGGACGCCCTCGGCAGTGATGACCGCAACCGAGTGCATCGAGCCGAACGCAGGCGCGGTGAATGGCGGCCGGGTCTTCAGACCCGGCAACGCGGCCTCGGTTGTCACCGCGCCGACGGTCGGGGTCGCAGAGACGGACGGCCGTCGGGTGCTCCGAGTGGATCTGCGTTCGTGGTTGGGTGCGGGCGCGGGGTCCTGGCGTGTCCGCGTCGAGGTCTCGACGGACGGGATGACGTGGACACCCGCACGTCTCGTCGCAACGGACGACGGCGGGCTCGAGATTGACCTCTCTCCGTACGAGGGAGAGACCGTGCTGGTTCGATTCCTCTTCGACCTGGGGCCGTGACGAGCCGCAGTTGATCGCCCGCAGGCGCGACACCGGAACCGCGCAAATCCGGCGGCGAGACTGCCGCAGGTCAGGAACTCTCTCGAAGTGGTCGCACACCAGCTGATGCAGGACCTCACGGTCCGGTTGCCGGGGACGATAGACCAGCGACGCGGCGCGCACCTGGCACGCAGGCGCAAGTGCCGTGCCTGACCCCGCGATCCAGTCAGGTCAACAGGTTACGGGACGACGAGCCCTCGGCCATCGCAAAAACTGCCATCGTCGCGGGCGCGGCACGTGGCATTTTCTGCAACGCCGGCATTCGCCGCAGCCACCCGGTCCCCCCGCGTGCCGTCTGACCCATGTGGTGGTAGCGTTCTGCCAGCATGGCGGCCGAATCGGATCTCGAAGCCCTGCACGCGCAGGCGATCGACCATCACGTGCGGCACGGCCAGCTACCGCCCATCGAGGAACTCGCAGGCGGACGACCGGACGTCGCCGTCCAATTGCGCGAACTCGTCCACCGGTACCTGGACTTGACGATGGCGCTCGACGCGGGTGTGGACGAGGCGGCCGAGCGCGATCGGGCGGCAGCCCGGTCCATGCACGGCCGGCCCGGCCTGCCCTCGATCGACGGGTTTCAGATGATCGAGCGCCTGGGCCAGGGTGGTATGGGCGAGGTCTACAAGCTGCAGGACCTGAACCTCGGCCGCACGGTCGCGGCGAAGTTCATCCGGCCGGACGCGGGCGCCCGCGTCGGCGCGCAGCTCGCCGATTTCCTCCGCGAGGCCCGATCGCTCGCGCTGTTCTCCGACCCGCGCATGGTGCAGATCTTTGAGTTCCGCGCGGACGCGGACCCGCCCGTGATCATCATGGAGTTCGTCCAGGGGTTCGAGCTCGGCCGCATCGGCCGCTCGCTCGAGTTCCGGCAGCGGGCCACGGTCGTCCGCGACGTCGCGGATGCGATCGATCGCGCCCATGAGCTGGGCATCCAGCACCGCGACCTGAAGCCGTCGAACATCATGCTGGACAGCCAGCTCCGCCCGAAGATCCTGGACTTCGGTCTTTCGGACGACGACCCGACGCGCGGACACCTCAAGGGGACGATCAACTACATCGCGCCGGAGCAGCTCGACCGGAGCCAGGCCATCGATCGCCGCACCGACATCTACGCGCTGGGCGTCGTCCTCTACGAACTGCTGTGCGGCGCCGTGCCGTACACCGGAGGGTCGGACGCGGAGGTCATCGAGGCCATTCGCGCGGGTCAACCGCGCCTGCCGGTCGAGATCGATCCGACCGCGCCGGTGGCGCTGCAAGCCATCGCGCTCAAGGCCATGGAACTGCGGCCCGTTCATCGCTACCAGACCGCGCGCGAGATGGTCGTCGACCTCGAGCGCTACCTCGAGGGCCGGCCGGTCACCGCGCGGCCGACGCAGTATGCGACGACGCTCGGGACGCGCGTCCGGCCGCACATGGATCAGATTTCAGAGTGGCTGCGACTGAAGCTCATCTATCCGCACGAGGCGACCGCGCTGCAGTCGGCCTACCGGCAGCTCGAAGCGCGCGAGGACGACTGGATCGTCGCCAGCCGGGCGCTCTCCTACTCGCAGATCGCGCTGTACCTGGGCGCCTTTTTCCTGTTCGCCGGCAGCCTCTTCTACTTCTGGGCGCACCGGATCGAAGGATCCGTGTCGGGTCTGGCCCGGCCGTTTGTCGTGTTGGGGTTGCCGTTCATCGGCTTGAACGTCGCCGGGCGGTGGCTGTACCGGCGCGAGCATCAGGCGGTCGCGGTGGCGTTTTACCTGGCCGGCGTCAGCCTCCTGCCGCTGTTCCTCCTGATCTGGTTTCACGAGACGGGCATCTGGGTCGCCGCGGCCGACGCGCCGGGCCAGTTGTTCGGCGATGGCTCGGTGTCGAACCGCCAGTTGCAGGTCACCGTGTTGACGGCCGCGGCCTGGTCGAGTTGGCTGGCGCTGAGGACGAAGACGAGCGCGCTCAGCACGGTCTCAGCCGTGCTGGTGTTCCTGTTTGGGATCGCGGTCGTCGCCGATTTCGGGCTTAGAGGCTTCCTGGATGAGCAGCAGTTCCACCGGCTCGCGATCCGGCTCGCACCGATGATTCCGATCTACGCGATCGCGGGCCTCCTGCTCGAACGCAGCGGGCGCCCGTGGTTCGCGCGTCCCTGCTATGTCACGGGCGCGGTTTCTCTCGTGGCGGTGCTCGACCTCCTCGCCCTCGACGGCAAGCTGTTCCAGCACCTCGGCATCTCGCTGCAGGCACTGCAGCCGGCCGACGTCTCCTGGCCCGTGCTCATCGACACGCTCACGGCGTTCACGCTGAACGGCTTCCTCTTCTACGGCGCCGGCGCCTTTATCGAACGCCGCGGCACTCCGTTGATGACGAGGGCCGCGCAGCTGCTGTTCGTGATCGCGCCGTTTTCGATGCTCGAGCCGCTGGCCTACCTCAGCGAACGCGCCGAGTATCAGAAGGTCTTCGACTGGGCGTATCTTGCCGTGGCGGTGGCCATCGCGATCCTCAGCCACACGCGGCAGCGCCGCAGCTTCTACTACGCGGGCGTCATCAACTCCGGCGTGGCGCTGTACTTGATCGCGCTCCGCAACCGCTGGTTCGACGATCCGTCGTGGGCGACGGCGCTCGTTGCGGTCGGACTGGCCGCGCTCGTGACGGGCTTCCTGATCGACGCACAACGGCGGCGGAAGCCATAGGATGGCGGCATGAAGATCATCGTCGCAGGCGGCTCGGGTTTCCTTGGGCGCGCACTGGCTGAACACCTCGTCGGGCGCGGCCATGAGGTGGTGGTGCTAACGCGCGGCGGGAGCGTGCCCGCACGCACAGGGGCGCGGGCGGTGAGCTGGCAGCCGGACGGATCGACGACGCCGGGGGCGTGGGGATCCGAGATCAACGGCGCCGGCGCGATCATCAACCTGGCGGGCGCGGGCATCGCGGATCGACGGTGGAATCGGCGGCGCAAAGACCTGCTGCGCGCCAGCCGTGTCCTGGCCACGCGCAGTCTGGTCGCCGCGGTGCGGGCCACCACCACGCGGCCAACGGTCTTCCTGCAAGGATCCGCGGTCGGCTTCTACGGCAACGCGGGCGACGAGATGCTCGATGAGTCTTTCCCGCCCGGCGACGATTTTCTCGGCGATCTGTGCGTCGCGTGGGAAGCCGAAGCCCACGCGGTGACGGCACTCGGGTGCCGGCTGGTGCTGCTGCGCTCGGGTGTCGCGCTCGCGCGCGAGGGCGGCGCGCTCGCGAAGCTCGTGCCGCCGTTTCTGTTCTTTGCCGGCGGTCCGATTGCCACGGGGCGCCAGTACCTGTCGTGGATCCACCGCGCGGATTGGAT
>JANOGJ010000054.1:0-6488 GCA_031405995.1 Acidobacteriota bacterium | reverse complement strand
GCTCGGTTCTCACCGGCGGCCCTCAGTTCGCCCCGTTTTTCACGGGGACTTCGGAGAAGAATGGACGAGGTGTCCTGGTCACCGACCACCCACGGCCCACCCGGAGGGAGGCACTGGTACCACACCCGACCCCTTAAAGTGCGGTTACTTTCAAACGTGGCGTCATGGGCCTTCCCCTCGCAATTGCCAACCGATCCGATATCGTCTGATTGACGTTCGTATTCACTGACCAACGCAATATGGTCAGTTGGCGACATGGACACAGCGCCAACGACAGCCGCGCAGAATCCCAAGGCGACAATACTCTTCATCGCGTGCCTCCAGTCTGTCTATGGACCTACGCGGCCAGACATCAGCGACATCGGTGGAATCCCCTTCTTGTGGCGCAGCGCAGCATCGCGCACGCTGACCAAATGGCGACGAGCCGCGGCGGCTCGAGCAGACAACTCACCGTCAGTGGCCTGCGAGACCTCTTGCACTAGACGCCGCAGGCTGTCGGCGAAGAGATCGCCGGCTGGGCTGGGCCGCGTCCGGCTCGCGAGCAGCGTCCTGGCCCGATCGGGAGTCAGGCGAAGAGCGTCGTCAAGGACAGCGATCCATTTGGCCGCCTCGGTGCCCTCACGCTCGCGCAGGTCGAGCATTCGTTTCACTTCAACTGGGTCGCCCTCCGATGTGAAGTCGACGAAGAGGACCATGACGAGGTGGACATCAGTCACCTTGCGTAGGTCGGCTACCGTGTGGACGATTCGGCGGGCCTCTCCAGGTTGAATCGGGCCGTCCCCAGGTGGCGGCGCGCTATTGCCGACTCGCCACCGGAATGTCTCGGTGCCCCGTCTCAGTTCACGACTTTCGCCCGAGGTGGTTTCGAATCCGCCCGCGTATAGCCACGCCTCGATTGCCACCTTTCCATGGTTCGTGACCACAATTGTCAACTCGTCGGGCCCGCTCTGGGTGACCGACAGGCCTGCCGACTTTACGGTAGGACTTGGCGAAGCCTGGGGAACATTCAACAACGGAGCCGGTGCGGATCCGCTCCGACTGACGCCAGGAAACTCCCGGCCCGCCACCACTGCCTCAACCGACCCGTTCATCACGTTTGATGCCAGAGCCGGGGCGGCCACCATGGTGATTGCTGAGGGCGCGCATGCGACGACGACGACACCCAGGGCCATATTACGAACACCGTGAGGATGACGAGTTGGCATTGGAATCTCTCCCTCGCTCTCAAATCGGCGCCTACGGTGCCAACACTCCAGTTGGCCCGTTTGATGATCGCAGAGTCGCGTACAACGCGAGTCGGTTGCAACCGCTAATCCTTGCCAGTGTCCTTGCCAGTTTCTTGCGGTCAGATATTCAGGACTCAGCGACTCCGCCCGTCGCCGTGGGGTAGTCTTAGACCCCTGAAACCGGTCGGCGTCACGCCGAACAGGTCCCTGAAATCCCGGTCGAAGTGACCGGCATCGTCATAGCCGACGAGAAACGCAACCTGCCTTACGTGTTCATCCGTGTTCCACAATTCCAGCACCGCTCTGCGCATGACAATGGCCCGCCGGCACTTCGGGAACGTGAGGCCCAGGTTTTCGACAAGCAACTGCCAGAGGCGATGGGAATTCCGATCCACCGCAGCCGCGACTTCCGCCTCGGTGAGCATTGACCAGTTCCTGCCGGCCCCTTCGAGCCGCGCTAGGATCTGGTCAACGGCTGGATCCGTCAAGGCGGCGCTGCGATCTGAGGCGTCGTCGAGCCATTCCCGAATCGTCGGAATGGCTGCCGACACCGGCAGGCTCGGATCCGAAAGAACGAAGTGAAGGGCTTTGGCGCCAACGACGAACTCCAGGAAGGTCAGGTCTCGATTCGCGACGGTCCGCGCGAGAGCCCGCTGCAGGTCGGCTCTGCCAGAATCCGTTGCGGCACCTCCGCCGGAGTCCGCCGAGCCTTCAATGCGCTGAAGCTCCCGGAGTAAGGCACTGATGCGCTCGGATCTGCCCGGCCGGAAGGGCGAGAACAGTGGACGGATCCTCAGCATGCGCGGCTTCGCGGTCGCAGCCGCCTTCCGCAGCGCCGTGGCCAGTTCGGCGCCGCTGATCATCGACTTGGTCAGGTAGCCGACGGCACCCAGCCCTCGCGCATCAAACGCGGAATCGGCGCTCGGAAACCCCGTCAGAATCAGCACGGGAGTCCGGATACCCTCAGCACGCAGGCGCCGCAACACCTCGAGGTCGGGCATTCCGGGAAGGCGCATGTCAAGCAGAATGGCGTCGTAGAAACCGCTACGTGCCAAAGCGAGCCCCGCTTCGGCGTTGGACGCGGAATCGACCTCGAAGCCATCCATCGCGAGCAGGCGCGCGAGAGAATCGACGACGGCGGCGTCATCGTCGACGAAGAGCACACGCAGTCCGGCCCCGGGAAGCGCGGTGCGAACCTGCTTTGTCACCCCATGACGGGTCTCCACTTCCAGGCTGGGCGGTACAGCGAGACTACAGACTTCTCTGGAGCGTCGTCAATACCGCACATGGGTCGGGAAGGGTTTCTGGACGATAATCCTTGCAGACATGTCGTCACCGTCAAACAAGACCGTGGGCGTGCGCCGGGCTGCGCTGGCCGGCTGGACCGAGGTTGACCACCTCTTGAGGACGGCCGCCGAACTGCGTGGCGTGCCGCTCGTCCCGAAGGGCGTGTACCGCTTTTCAACGTTTGAGGAGGCTCACACGTGGATGGTCCGGACGACCGCTCGCACGCACGCGCGCCACGCGTCGACGACCTCGCGCGGATCTGCCGGGCGCTGAACGACGCCGGGGCCCGCTACGTACTCATCGGAGGGTTCGCGGTCATCGCCCACGGCGCGGGTCGCACCACGCAAGATGTCGATCTGCTCGTCGATGATTCCCCTGAGAACGTCGGCCGAGTGACGCAGGCCCTCTCGATTCTCGCCGACCGCGCGGCCGCGGATGTCGCCCCTGACGACGTCAGGAATTTCACCGTGGTGCGCATCGCCGACGAAATCGTGGTCGACCTGATGGGCAGGGCCTGTGGCGTGACCTACGCCGACGCCATCGCGGACGCCGAGACGTTCGAGATCGGCGGCGTTGACGTGCCTGTCGCGAGCAAACGCACGTTGATTCGCACCAAGGACACTGTCAGACCATCTGACCGCGCCGATCGCGACTACTTGCAGGCCCGCCTGGAAGAAGACAATCGCTGAACGCGCCATCGGCTCCGATGATTCACGACCTTCGAGCACGATTCAATCGAGAGTTCACCCCGGCGCGCTACGCGTCGTTCACGCAGGAGCTCGAGCGGCGCCTGGGCGTGCCGGTCGAGTTTCGGCTGTCTGAAACGCCGTGCTTCGTACCGGCGGCGCTGCTGGCGCGGCTGATCGATGCCGCGAACGACCTCGTCGGCCAGTTGCTGGACAATCCTGAGTATCTTGCGGCCGCCAACGCGATCGTACCGGCCGGATGCCGCCCGGCGCGTGGTGAGGACCGGCCGACTTTTGTTCAAGTTGACTTCGGGTTCGTCCAGGGCCCGGCCGGCCCCGACAGTATTGAAGCCAGGCTCGTCGAACTACAGGCTTTTCCGTCGCTGTACGGCTTCCAGCTTTTCATCGCCGAGTTGTGTCGCGAGATGTACGGATTCGCGGAGACATCGATCTCGCCCGGCGGACTCACGCGCGAGGAGTACCTGCGCCTCGTCGGCAACGCTATTCTTGGCGGCCATCATCCCGACGAAGTCGTGCTGCTCGAGATCGAGCCGCAGCGCCAGAAGACGCGCCCGGACTTCGCCGCGACCGAACAACTCTGGGGCGTCCGCGCAATCGATCTCTCTGAAGTCGAGCAGCACGGCCGGCGGCTCGTCTGGCGGCGCGACGGCCGCGTCACGCCCATCGCGCGTATCTACAACCGCGTCATCCCCGACGAGCTCATGCGGACCGGCCGGTCGTGGCCCTTCGACCTCGCGGCCGATCTCGACGTCGAGTGGGCCGGCGGACCGGACTGGTTCTTCAAGGTCAGCAAGTTCTCGATCCCGTGGCTCCGCCATCCGTGGGTGCCGCGGACGCAGTACCTCTCGGACGTCGCCGTGATGCCCGAGCCGCGCGAAGACTGGCTGCTGAAGCCGCTTTATTCTTTCGCCGGCGGCGGCATCATCTTCGGTCCGACGGACGCGGACGTCGCCGCGATCCCGCCCGAATCACGCGGCGACTACATCCTGCAGGAGCGCGTGGCGTTCGCGCCGGTCGTTGATACGCCGTTCGGCCCAACACAGGTCGAAGTGCGCCTGATGATGGTGCGCGACGGCGACGGCTATCGCACGGTGATGCCCCTCGGCCGCATGGGCCGCGGGCGCATGATGGGCGTCGTCCACAACAAAGGACTGTCGTGGGTTGGAGCGAGTGCTGTGCTAATCGGATAAAGATCGGGTGCGACATCATGGAGGGCGGGGCTTTAGCCCCGCCTTCAAGCCGGGTCTAAAGACCCGGCCTCCATTCCCCAGCTCTTAGTTCACGAAGAAGTGGAACATCATCAGGTAATTCATTCCCCCGATCATGTTCGTGTTCACGAAACGGACCGGCAGCCGGTAGTACCGGCCCTCGAAGCTGATCGTGATCCACTGGGCGGCCTTGAACGTGATCTCGGCGCCGCCGAATGCCTGTCCGCCAATGCCGCTCGTCCGCTGGCCAGTCGTCTCGGGCACCAGCGCGGACCGGTACGTGGAGTTGACGTAGCTCATGCCACCGCCGATGTACGGCCGGATGTCGACGTCGCGCAGGTCGTCCGGCTTGGTCAGCATGTAGAGGAACGACGGCGTGGCGTGGAAAATGTAGCCGGTTGAGTAGCCGGACTGCGGCCGGTACCAGTTGGCCGAGAAGTCGACGCCGATGCGGTCGTTGAAGAAGACGCGCGTCGCGCCGCCGACGCCGCGGTTGCTGGCCGTCAGCGCCGACCCGAGGCCCACCGTGTGCGGGCGCTCTTCGATGATCGGCCGACCCGGTTCGCGCCCCTGCGTGCGTCCCTGTTGCGCCTCGGGCGAGGTCGTGTCGAAATTCGCGCGAATCGACGTCGGCGGGGTCGCCGGGACCACCGGCGGTGGGGCCTGCTGTGGGCCGCTCAGGGCCGCCGCCACGAACAGCCAGATCGTCATCTGCATGGGTCCCCCTAAAGTGCGCTGGCAACTCCCATTCTTGATCCGCAACCCCCTCCGGCGCCACACCGGAGGAAAGGCGAACCTCGGGCCCCGGACCGGAGTCTAAGTAGCAATCTCCATGAGAATCCCCACCGCTGCGGCCCTCGTTTTCGCTGGAATGCTGTCCTTCGGCCTGTCCGATTTCGCGCAGGCCCAGACGCCGACCGCTCCTGCGGCCGCGGCGGCCGCGTCGCAGTTGTTGCGCGTCTTCCTCGACTGCAACGAGTGCGACACGGAGTACCTGCGCCAGACGGTGCTGTTCGTCGACTACGTGCGTGACCGCACGGTCGCCGACGTGCACCTGCTCGTCACGACCCAGAGCACAGGCGGTGGGGGCCTCGAGTGGACGCTGACATTCATCGGTGTCGGGCGGTTCGCCGGACAGGATCGGACGCTCACGTTCACGACGCCGCAGACCGCCACGAGCGACGAGCGGCGGCGCGAGTTCGCGCGTGTCTTCCGGCTCGGCTCGGTCGGGTACGCGGCCGACACGTCGGCCGCGCCCAAGCTCGACGTCACCTGGAAGGCCCCGGACGCCGCGGCGGCGGCCGTGCCGACCAAGGACCCCTGGAACTACTGGGTGTTCCGCGCCAACGGCGGCGGCGACGCCAACGGCGAGAAGACCAGCAAGTCCAAGTCCTACCGTATTTCGCTGTCCGCCAGCCGGACGACGGCCGAATGGAAGATCAATGTTTCGGGGAGCCGCAGCAGCAGCCGAAGCACGTTCCAGATCCAGGACGACCTGACGATTGTCAGCCGCCAGCACTCGTGGAATGTCAACAGCCTGGTTGTGAAGAGCCTCGGACCGAAGTGGTCGTTCGGCGCCGAGGCAGAGGCGTCGCACTCGAGCTTCTCGAACACGGACCGCGTGTTCGCGGCGTTCCCGGGCATCGAGTTCGATTTTTTCCCGTACAGCGAGTCGTCGCGCCGGTCGCTGACGGTCAACTACAAGGTGGGCGCCCGACGCTTCACGTACAACGAGTTGACCATCTTCGACAAGCTGCGTGAAACGGTGCCGACGCAGTCGCTGGACGTCTCGCTGGGCCTGCGGCAGCCGTGGGGCTCGATGAGCGCGTCGGCGTCGGTCGCCCAGCACTTGAACCACACGGACCGCTTCCGGTCGTCGGTCTTCGCCGCCACGGACGTGCGGTTGTTCAAGGGGTTTTCGTTCAACGTGTTCGGTTCGTACTCGAAGATCAACGACCTCATCGGCCTGCCGAAGGGCGGGGCCACCACCGAGGAGATCTTGCTGCGAATCCGGCAGCTCGACACGAACTATAGCTACTACGTCAGCTTCGGCGTCAGCT
>JANOGJ010000853.1:0-1693 GCA_031405995.1 Acidobacteriota bacterium | reverse complement strand
CGCTCGGCCGGCTGGTGTCCGACTTGCTGGCCCAGGCGCTGGGCGCGCACAAGGCCAACGGTCCCCGCCCCGCGCCGCTGCGATGGGTGGTTCGTCCCATGGGAGCCCGCGTCGACCTCGCCGACAAGGAGGCCGTTCACGCGCTACTGGACCGCAGGCCCGAGGCGCGGCCGTCTCGCCGCACGCGGACGTGAGCTTCTCGATCGACACGAACGTCCTGCTCTACGCCTCCGACCGCACGAGTCCTTTTCACGACACCGCCGCCGCGTTCCTCGCGGAATGCGCGTCAGGGCCGGACCTCGTCTATCTCGGCTGGCCCGTGATCATGAGCTACCTGCGGATCGCCACGCACAGCGGGATCTTCGCGGCACCGCTCTCCCCCGACGAGGCCGCGGGCAACATCACCGCGCTCCTGGAGCGACCGCACATCCGGACCCTCGGCGAAGACGACGGGTTCTGGCCGGCGTACCGGACCGTCGCCGCCGGCTTTCCCGTGCGGGGAAACGCCGTACCTGACGCCCATCTGGCCACGTTGCTCCGGCTGCACGGCGTCCTGACGCTCTACACGAACGACGCCGATTTCAAGCGGTTCGGCTTCCTCCGCATCGTCAACCCGTTCGACGACCGCGGGACTTCCGACTGACCGACGGGGGTGCGTGGCGTCAAGCCACGCGGCCCCGTCGCGTCTGTGGCTTAGAACACCACCCGCGCCCCGAAGGACGCCGTGAATGGCCGCCCGACCGGGGGCCCGAAGCCCGGGCCCGCGAGCGACACCGGCTGCAGGAACGCGCTCGCGGAGGCCGCCGAACTCTGCTCGGGTCGCAGCGTGAACGACAGGTTCTCCGTATTGAACAGGTTGTAGAAGTCCGCGAACACCTTGATCGTCGCCCCGTTCCGGAGCGCGAAGCCCTTGGCGATCCGGAGGTCGACGTTGAAGAACCGCCCGCTCCGCTCTTCGACCGAGCCGTCGGCATTCACCACGAGGCCGGACCGCTGGCTGTTGACCGGGGCGAGCCGGCAGCCGTTCGGGTTCAGGGCCCGGATGGCCGTCACGCTGCCACGCGCGTCGAATACCGCGCGCAGGTCCGTGCTCGCGCACAGACGATCGAGGATGTTCGTCAGGCCGTCGCCGTTGATGTCGAAGCCGACGATCGGCGTGTACGGCCGTGCCGAGGCAAACTGCACGATCGGCGCGATCTGGAAGCCCATCGGCAGGTCGATCATGGCGCTGGCCACGACGCGATGGCGCTCGTCGAGGCGGCCCGGGCCGAACTCGCCCTCGGCGAACTGCTGCTCTGGCGTGACGGCGATGCCGTTGCCGCTGTAGGACGCCACCGGCTGGCCGCCCCACGCGCGGGAGTTCGCCAGCACGTAGCTCAGCGACACCGTCCCGCGTGCCGTGCGGGCCTTGATCGTCGTCGTCACCGAATCGAACTTCGAGCTGTTCGTCGTGCCGATCATGTTGATCTGGCCCAGGCGGTTGGCGCCGAGGCCGGCGGCGACGAACGCCTGGTCGAAGTACCGCGTGGTCGCCCCGCGCACGCAGCGCGGATCGGCCGGCGTCGATCCCGGGAACGCCGGATCGCAGACCGATCGAATCTGCGGGTTGACGCCGAAATCACGATCGACGATCTCTCGACTTTGATCCGCACGAAAAATCAGACGCCGGGGCAAACTCGTGAGCTCACCGTGA
>JANOGJ010000836.1:0-2467 GCA_031405995.1 Acidobacteriota bacterium | reverse complement strand
GCCACGATTCCGGGCTCCCTGGTGTCACCGGTCGAGGGTGGCGTGACCAACTGGCCGCCGGCGGCGTTTTCGCCGGACACGGGCCTGTTCTATGTGCACGAGCGGAACGGCTTCAACCTGCTCTCCCTGACCGATCCCGATCCGCGCGGCTCGATGGGCCTGGGCGGCAAGTCGGTGGGCAACGTCGGATCGGCGCCGAGCTACCTGACAGCGATCGACTACAAGACCGGGAAGGTGGCCTGGCGGCATCAGTTCCCCGGCGTCACGGGCGCCGGCGGTTCCGGCGGTGTCCTGGCCACGGCCGGGGGCGTGCTCTTCACGGGTGATGCGGGCGGCAACTTCGTCGCCTTCGACGCCAACACCGGCAAGCCGCTGTGGCACTCGCGGATCGGCGGCATCTCGAACGCGCCGGAGACCTACCTGCTCGACGGGCGCCAGTACGTGCTCGTCGCTGTCGGCGATGCCATCTACGCGTTCATGTTGTACTAGAAGCCAGGAAGCCGGTCAGCGAGGGCTTCGTACAGGCCGACCACCGTGAGGCCGTCGCGCTCGCCGCCACTGAGGTGGGCCAGGCACGTCGGGTCCTCGGTCGCCAGGACGCGGGCCCCGGCCGTCCGCGCGTCGTCGAGGCGGGCGGCGGCCAGTCGGCGCGCCAGATCAGGGTTCGTGAACTCCAGTCCGCCGATCGCGCCGCACGGATGCGCGCGGTCCGCTCGCCAGAACAACTCACGCGCGCCTTCCGCACCAAACGCGGCCGCGAGGAGCGCACGAGGAGCGGATCGTGCCGGTGCGACTCTGGGGCTGTGACACGCATCGTGGTACGCGTAGGCCGCGACGTCGCGCCGCGACGTGAGCCTCAGCCGGCCGTCTGAGGCCGCCTCGGCGAGGACGTCGGTCACCTCGCGCACGCGGACTGCGGTTGGCCATGCGAGGCCCAGCCGGCGCGGGTACACATAGTCAAAAGTCCACCGATCGCCCGGACCGAGCACCAGGAGGTCCTGGGCGCCCGCCGCTTCGACGTCGTGGATGACGGCTCGTCCCAGCATCCTGGCCGTGTCCTCCAACCCAAGCGAGCTCGCGAGCAGTCCGCTCGACCGCCCGCTGCAGATCGGGACCACATCGGTACCGCTGGCCCGGAGCAGCTGAATCGCCGCGTCGACGGACCGGGCACCCACATACCGGCCGGCATCACCGACGAACAGCGCCACGGGACCGGTGCGGCCGGGCGAGGCCGGCCGCTCGGCCGCGTACGGATTCCCATACGCACGCAGCTTCCGGTCGATCTCGGCCACGATCGCGGGCGCGGCGCCCGCGCGCACGATCTCGGCGCGCGCCGCGACGATGGCGTCGGGCAGGGGCTGATCGGTCACGCAGTGGCTTCGGCAGAGTCCGCAGTCGGCGCAGGCGTACATCACGTCGGCGGTGTCACGGTTCCACGTGAGCTGGCCGCGCTTGACGGACTCGATCGTCAGCGCCCAGGCGTGCGGCGTCAGCGTTTCTCGCGACGTGACGTGTCCGACGGGGCACACCTGCCGGCACATCCAGCAGAAGCGGCAGTTCTCGGTCGTGCTCACCGGGGCGGCGCCTCGAACCCGACTTTTCCGGGATTCATGATGCCGTTCGGATCGATCGTGTGCTTGATCGCCTGCAGCAACGGCCACGCCGGGCCGTACTGGGCGGCCATGAAGCGGCTCAATTTCAGCCCGACGCCGTGATGCTCGTTGATCATGCCGCCGTGGGCGAGCGAGGTCGCGACCGCGAGGTCCCAAATCTGATCGTGCAGCGTCTGGGCTTCGACCGGATCGGCCGGCGCTTCCTTCAGCAGGAACCGATCGTAGAGGCTGGCGCCCCAGGGAAACCAATGCGAGAAGTGTCCGATGTACTCGACGCCCAAATGACCGAAGGCGCCTTCAATCGCGGCTTTCTTGGCGTGGTAGATCGCTTCGATGCGGTCGAACGTCGCGACCGTCTCCACCGTGCCGTACATCGCCGGCAGGTGCAGCGAGAGCGGCGGGTAGTAGAAGTCGTAGCGGTGATTCCACCAGCGCTCGCCGGGCTCTCGGCCGAGATCGCGCGCCCCGAGTGCCTCGCAGATGGCCAGGGCCCGCGCGTCCTGCAGGGCCGCGATCTCCTGCCAGCCGTCGAAGCCGAGAATCATGTACGCCCCGGAGAGTTCATAGCCGAGGACGCGCTTGACCAGCAGGCCCGTCGAATGCGGGTCGTACATCCTGATCACCAGCGGATCGAGGCGGTCGACCATCATGCGCCGCCCGGCTTCGAGGCCGGTCGAGACGTCCTTGAACAGCACCGCACGGAACAGGCGTGCTTCCGGCAACCGCGTCACTTGCATCGTCGCTTCCGTGATCACGCCGAACGTGCCTTCCGATCCAAGGAACAAGCCGCTGAAGTCCGGACCAGAGGCATGACTCGGCACGTTGGGCGTCCGGATGATCCGGCCATCCGGCAG
>JANOGJ010000821.1:0-5550 GCA_031405995.1 Acidobacteriota bacterium | reverse complement strand
CCGGATTGAAGGTGGCGTCGACGGTGCCGTCGACGTTGAGCCGGGCGATCCCGTTGCGTGCGATGGCCGTGGGGCCGCAATTGCCGGGGGCAGCCGAGGAAGGTGAAGTCCCCGCCGATCAGAATCTTCCCGTCAGGTTGGACGGCTACCGCGTAGATGTAGCCGTTGGCGGCGGGATCGAAGGTGTCCACCGCCTGCGCCTGTGCGGTGGCGGCCATGCCGAGGACGACGCACACGACACCGGCGATACGGAACCTCGGCTCAATCCTCATGACATGCTCCCCGAGGCGCACTTGCCTCATCGATGAACGCGCTAAACATAGACGGATTGGACCATCACCCGGCCAGTTCCCGGTAGAGCCACGCCTTGGCCACGGCCCAATCCCGCTTGATGGTCATGGGCGAGAGGCCAAGGAGGTCCGCGGTCTCCTCGATGGTCAGGCCGCCAAAGAACCGCAGCTCGACGATCCGCCCCTGCGTGGCGTCAAACGCCTCGAGCTTCCTGAGCGCCGTGTCGAGCAGAAAGACGTCGGCGGTGTTCGAGGCCGAGTCGGCGATCTCGCCGGCCGCATCAAGGCTCATGACCGGCCTGCCGCCGCCGCGTTTCGCGCGACCAACGCGGCGCGCGTGGTCCACCAGGATGCGGCGCATGAGCTGCGCGGCCAGCCCGAAGAAGTGCGACCGGCTTTGCCAATCCACGTTCCGCTGATCCACGAGTTTCAGGAACGCTTCGTGGACCAGGGCGGTGCTTTGCAGGGTGTGATCTCGCCGCTCGCCGGCCAGCGCCCGCGCGGCGATCCGGCGCAGCTCGGCATACACCTTGGGCGCGAGGCGTTCGAGCGCCTCCCGGTCGCCACGCTTCCAGCTCTGGAGCAGCGCGGTGATGTCGTCGTCGGGCCCGTCGTCGCTGTTGCCGGGCTGATCTATCATGCGTTCGCTGTGGATTGTAAGCCAGAGGGGCCCGCATGACAGACAACGCCCATTGGTCGCGCGTGAAGGAGATTGTGGCCGACGCACTCGAGCGTCCGGCGGCGGAGCGCGCCGCATTCGTCGCCTCGACCTGCGGCGCATCGGAGGCCCTGCGGCGGGAGGTCGAATCACTCCTCGCCGCGCACGACGCGGCGCCGGACTTCATCGAGCAGGCCGCGGACGTGCCGGCCGACGCGCTTGGAGACTTGGCCCAGGCCGACGCCGACGCGATCCCGAAGGGCGCCGTCATCGGTCCGTACCGCATTGTCCGCGTCCTCGGCGCCGGGGGCATGGGCACGGTGTACCTGGCCGAACGCGCCGATGAGACCTTCCACCGGCAGGTGGCGATCAAGGTCGTCGCGGGCGCGCTGGCGCGGCCCGAACTGGTCGAGCGGTTTCTCACGGAGCGCCGCATTCTCGCCGCGCTCGACCATCCGCACATCGCCCGCCTGCTCGATGCCGGCGCCACCGACGATGGCCTCCCCTACGTCGTCATGGAGTACGTCGACGGCGAGCCCATCGACGTGTATTGCAAGTCGCGGCCGCTGGCTGCGCGCCTCAATCTCGTTCGGCAGGTCTGCGCGGCCGTGCATTACGCCCACCAGCGGCTGGTGATTCACCGGGACATCAAGGCCAGCAACATCCTGGTAAATCGCGAGGGACAGCCGAAGCTCCTCGACTTCGGGATCGCCAAGCTGCTCGAGCCGGAACTGGAAAGCAGCGAACGCACGAACACCGGCGCGCGCGCGCTCACACCCGAGAGCGCCAGCCCCGAGCAGCTCAGAAATCAGCCGATTACCGTGGCTTCGGACGTGTACTCGCTCGGCGTGTTGCTCTATCGGGTGCTGTCGGAGCGCAAGCCATTCGACCAGGGGACGTCGAGCCCCGCCGACCTGGTCCACGCGATTTGTGAGGTCGATCCGCCGCCCCCGAGCCGCGCGTCGACGCCCGGCGCGCCGCGTCTAGATCCGGAGATCGACTGGATCACCATGATGGCGCTGCGCAAGGAGCCTTCACGGCGGTACGGCTCCGCGCAGCAGATGGCCGAGGACATCACGCGGTACCTCGAGGGCCGTCCCGTGATTGCGGCGCCCGACAGCTGGTCGTACCGCACGTCGAAGTTCGTGCGGAGGCGCTGGGGCACGGTGGCGACGACGGCCGGCGTCATCGTCGCCCTCGCGGTCGGCGCATCAACCACCTACTATCAGGCGCGGCGCGCGGAACGGCGGTTTGACGACGTGCGCAAGCTGGCCGGTTCGGTGGTCGGCGAAATCTACGACGCGATTGCCGACCTGCCGGGATCGACCGCGCCGCGGCAGCTGCTCGTCAGTCGCTCACTCGAGTACCTGGACAGTCTGGCGGCCGAGGCCGGCTCCGACGCCTCGCTGCAGCGCGAGTTGGCGAATGCCTACGAGAAGATCGGCGACGTGCAGGGCAACCCGTACGGCGCCAACCTCGGCGACGTCGCGGGCGCGACCGCCACGTTCCAGAAGCTGCTTCGAATTCGACAGGACGTGTACGACAGCCGGAGCCGCGCCTGGGAGGACGTCAACGCGCTGGCCATGGCCCATTCGAAGGTGGGGGACGTGTCGTACGGCCAGGGTAAGTACGAAGAGGCCGTGGGCGCGTACCGGCGAGGGATCGATCTGCTCGAAGCCAGCGAGCCCCCTCCCGCGGACGCCGGGCGCGCCACCCAGGTGCGCGCGCGGTGGTACGGCCGGAGCGGCGTGGCGCTCACCTCGTCGGGCCGGTCGCCAGAAGCGGCCAAGGCCCTACAGACCGCGATCGACCTGATCAGGCCGCTGGCCGAAGCGCCGGGCGCCAGCACGGTGTTGCAGACGGAGTTGGCCATTCACTCGGTCAACCTCGGCGACGTCTTCAACTATCAACGCGACTTCAAGAAGGCGCTCGAGTATCTCGTGTTGGGCGCGGACACGATGCGCCGGATGCTGCCGTTGGATGGCCTGGCCGTCACGCCTAGACGCCGTCTGGCGCTCAGTCTCGCGCGTGTCGGCGCCGACCTGATCGATCTGAACAGATACGAGGAGGCCATCGCGGCCACGCACGAGACCATTGCCGTGTACGAGACGCTCGTCAAGGCCGACCCGAGCAACGTCCAGTTCCAGTTCGATCTCGCCGATGTCATCGCCAACCTGGCGATGATCAAGGACAAGGCGGGCGATTTGGCTGGCGCCCTCGCGGAGATTCGCCGGTCGCTCGCGATGTCGGAGGCCGCCAAGGCCAGGAATCCGCAGTTTGTCGCGCACCGATTCAACTTCGCTGGAGAAGTGGTCCTGCTGGCCCAGATCCACTTGAGGCGAGGCGAGGCGACCGACGCCGTGCGCGAGTACCAACGCGGGCTGGCGATCTACGCCGAACCCGGTGTGGCCGATCGCAATCCGGCCGTTGTGCCGATGGCGCGAGAAGGTCTCGGCGACGCGTTCGTGGCGCTCGCGCGGCGTGAGCGCTCCGCCGGCCGGTGGCGCGAGGCGCGGCAGCAGTTCGAGCTCGCGCTCGCGGGCTGGAACGACGCGAAAGCCAAGGGCGCGCTGGCGGCCGACGACGCCGACAAGCCGACGCTGCTCGAGAAGAAGATCACCGAGTGCGACGCCGCGCTGGCGGGCCGTGTGCTTCCGTTGTCCGTCTAGAATCCGTCTGTGTCGTTCCGCTCGTCTGCCTGTTGCCTCCTGACTCTTGCCGTTGTCAGCGCAGTCGCGCACGCGCAGGACTGGCCCCAGTTTCGTGGCCCGACCGGCCAGGGGCACGCCGCGGAGGGCGGCGTGCCGCTCGAGTGGAGCGAATCGAAGAACGTCGTGTGGAAAGTGCCTGTGCCCGGGTCCGGATGGTCGTCGCCGGTCGTCGGGGCCGGGCGCGTCTGGATGACGTCAGCGGTCGAGGATCGGGGTTCGTCGCTGCGTGTCCTCGCATTTGACGTCGAGACGGGACGCGAACTGCTGAACGTCGAGGTCTTTCGAATCAGGAACACCGGCGACATCAATCCCAAGAACAGCCGCGCCTCTCCCACGCCTGTCCTCGATGGCGATCGCCTGTACGTCCACTTCGGCGCCGACGGCACCGCGGCGCTCACGACGAACGGCGAGATCGTCTGGAAAGCGCGGTTCCCGTACGAGTCGCAGCACGGGAACGGCGGCTCGCCCATTGTCTACGGCGACTTGTTGATTCTCAGTTGCGACGGTGGCGATTCAGCGTTTGTCGTCGCGCTGGACAAGCGGACGGGCAAGCAGCGCTGGAAGACGTGGCGGCGTCAGCCCTGGGACCAGGCGTACACGACGCCGCTCATGATCAAAGTGGGGGATCGGGACCAAGTCGTGAGCGTCGGCGCATACCGCGCGGCCGCGTACGAGCCACTGACTGGCAAGGAGATTTGGCGCGTGAGCTACGCCGACGGTTTCTCCAATGTGCCGCGTCCTGTCTACGGCCATGGGCTCGTCTACATCGCGACCGGCTTTCAGCAGCCGTCGCTCGTCGCGGTGCGCGCCGACGGCACGGGCGACGTCACGCGGACGCACGTCGCCTGGCGGACGCAAAGGGGCGCGCCGCTCACGCCGTCGCCGCTGCTCGTGGGCGATGAGCTGTACGTCGTCAGCGACGGAGGCATCCTCTCGTGCCTCGACGCGAAGACGGGGACGCCGTACTGGATGGAGCGACTGCCCGGCACCTACTCGGCGTCGCCCGTTCTTGCCGACGGGCGCGTGTACTTCCTGAACGAAGAGGGCGTCACGACGGTCATCGCGCCCGGCAAGGAGTTTCGCGCCCGGGCGAGCAACCGGCTGGACGGCGCGACGCTCGCGTCCATGGCGGTTTCAGGCGGGTCGATCTTTGTCCGCAGTGACAGGCATCTGTACCGGATTGCGGAGCAGCGGTGAAAGCGCGCTGATCTGCCCTTTTCGGCCTGATTTCGCCCGTTGATTTGACGCCGGACCCCGAGAGGTCTAGGCTCGAATCGAACGCCTAAGACACCGCAAGGTGTCCCGGGGGACCCACCGGCGCGATGCCCGCGCCACGGGGCGAATCCAGCCAGAGCCCATCGCCAAGGCGACGGGCAACGGCGGACGAGGACTTCCAACCTCGAGCCCGTCAGCTAACCCCGTCGGCGCATTGGAGGCTCATCGTGTCGTTCCCCCGAATGATCGGAACGCTCGTCGCCGCGTGCGGCGTCGGCGTGTTTGGCATATGGTTCGTCGGCTCATCCAACCCCGTCACACCGGCCGGCTACGTCGGCTACCTGCAAATCCTGACCTACCACCCCGTTCCCGACATCGCCTGAATCCGCTGCGCGCGGGACGGGTTCGCCTGGCGGAGCCCGTCTATTGCCCAAGCGGTGCGGAACAGATAGATTGCCATGTGGATTTTTACCAATAGCGGCCCGCGACGCGACATAAGCACCATTTTTAGCGCGCCGCTGCGCCGAGGCTACGTCGCACAAAAGGGGTATTCCATGAAACGTCGCGCGGGAGGTCTCGGATTGGTTTTCCTATCCGTCCGAATGCCCAGCTGCGAGCATCAGCGGGAAAACGTCCCGATCTGCGAGCGGTCATGAGCATGGGTCCCCCGCTTTTG
>JANOGJ010000817.1:0-6733 GCA_031405995.1 Acidobacteriota bacterium | reverse complement strand
CGTCTCAGCCGGCTGATCGACCGCCGCGGCGGTCGCTGTGGCCCGAACCGCAGCGGCCTGAGCCTCGTCTTTCTCCAAACAGCACTGTTTGTACTTGCGGCCCGAGCCGCAATGACACGGTTCGTTGCGGCCCGGTCGCGCAGTGGTTGGAGCAGCCATGCGAAGAAGTGTACTCGGCTCAGGGCGAAACGCGGATCCTGACCTCGCGTTTGGCGGCGATGTCCTGGCCGCCTGTCGCTGACACGACCAGCCGATAGGGTCCGGGTGCGATGCCGGTGAGTGGCAGGCGAAGGGTCACCACACCCGCCGCCATCGGCGCGAGCGTCCACGGCAGGCGCGCCGCCTCCGTTCCACTGGGATCGATCAGAGTGACAAAGCCCTGGACCGCCGTCTTGACGCTCTTCCGGTGAACCTGAAAGAACACGCCGAGGACGTCGCCGGCCTTGAACTCACGGTCGAGCGACGGCGAGAACGGCACCGCGAGTCCCGAGAGCGGTTTCGATTCGACGACCCGCGGCGCGGAGGCCGCGGAAGTGCCGACGACGATGCCGCTCAGGGCCAGCGGCTGGTCCCCTGCCGGCACATCGACCTGCAGGTATACGCTTCCGGATTTCTCCGGCGTCCTGGACGTGGTCGAGGCGCGAAGCTGGTACGCGCCCGGCGGCAGGGTCAGGACGGTCTGGACGAGGAACCGCTCGGCGCCGGGCTTCGCCCGGTGTTCAGCGGGCCACTCGACTAGAACCCGCCGGCCCACCGACCGCGTGACCTTCTTCTTCTTCAAATCGACGGCGAACACCGCGAACTGCAGTTCATCGCGGACGAGGCCCTCGGCGGTCGCCGCGGGCAGCGCGCCCAGATCCACCTCGATCGTCGCGAGCAGCTGCATCGAAGAGCCCTTCGTGAAGAACGGAATCGCGCTCAAGCGCAGGTGGAGATCCGACCTCGGCGAGATCGGCGCGACCAACGCGCCGAGCGGACTCTCGTTCCTTGGCGGCGGCACGGGCCCGGCCGAGTGGTAGCCGGCGCGATGACGCACGCTCAGACCAGGCCGATTCACGCGCACTTCGATTGGACGGTACCCCACGCGTCCCTGGTCCGCCGGGTAGAACCCGAGCAGGTAGTAATTGTCGAGATCCGTCGCGAGCCGCATCATGCCGGCGTCCATGTCCGACGCGCGAATGGGGAACCCGCCTGTCTCCTTGGTGATGTCGTCGAGCGAGCGGCTGCTCGCGCCGTCGGTCGGCCCGCCCGGGCTCACCGAGTACACCGCCACGCTCGAGCGAAAGAGCTTCTCGAGCATCGCGCAGATTCTCATGCTGATGTGGTCGCCTGCGCTTGCCCCAGCCTTGAGGTTCCTGCACGTGTCGAGAAACGTGGCGCCGCCACCTTCCACGCCCGCTGAGATCCAGATAAAGGCCTTACGGCGGCCGTCATTCGCGCCGGCCATCCGCGCCACGTCCTCGACAGTCTTGTAGGTGCTAAGGGGCGAATACTCGCTTGCGAGGTCGCGTCCGGAATACCGAATGGTGACGGTCGTGCCGGGTTCCTCCACCATCCCCGGCGGCGTCGGCCTGCCCACGGTCACCTGCGGAATCTTGGCCCGAGCCGGATCGAAGCGATCAAGAAAGTGCTCGACCGCCGTCAGCAGTCGCGCGCGATCCTCTGTCACTTCAACGCCGAACGTGCCCGAGGTCGTCACGAGGCCGAGCGAGACGCTGTCGCCGAGCTCCTCGACCGTCCGGCGCACCAGCGCCACCGCCTCAGCGGTGCGGCCGCGAAAGTGGAGATCGTCCAGCACGAGGATCACGAGCCGATCGGACTTCGCGCCTTGATTGTCGGCGACGTCGGCGGGCAGCGGAGTCGGAAAGGGATCGGCCGGCGGCCGTTCGTGCGTCTTCGCCGCGAAGGTCGCGATCTCCTGCCGCGTGCCGCGATCGAAAAGCGTGAAATCGTCCTTCGCCAGTCCGCGCACCGGCTGGCCCTCGGCGTCGAGCACGACGACGTCGATCTGCACCAGGTCGATGCCGGTGCGAAAGACGGGAGGCGTCTGTGCGGGCGGCGTCTGCTGGGCGCTGATTGCGGCAATCAGCGGCAGGAGGGCGGCGATGGTGAGGAACAGGCGCCGCGTTATTCCTGGATCCTACACGCCAAACGCGCCCTCCGGGCCATTGACCCCCTGCCTGGAGGGTCAATGAACCGCGGCCCGATTCTGAGGGAACGCTACCGGCGAGCTATCGTCGCCTATAGTAGCCACCATGTTCGGTCCAGACTACGACTTCGGGTATTCGTGGCTGCTGACGCGCGGCCATCTGATCGTCTTCGCGGTGTTCGGCCTCGTTGCGCTCATCGCGTGGCGCCGCCACTGGCGCCGATGGATCACCGCTCTGGCGGCGCTCGTGGCCGTCTGGGGCCTCGCCGGCGCGGCGATCGTCCACCTGGGGCTCGAACGGCCGATACCGCTGCCGACGCCGCTGTTCCTGCCCTCGGGATCGGGGCGCGTCCTCGACATGGGCGCCGGATCGGGACGCTCGACGCTGATGGTCCTGCTGGCGAGACCGCAGGCTACCGTGACGGCGCTCGATCTATACAGCGGCTACTTCGGCATCGAGGACAACACACCGGCGCGGCTCGTCGCCAACGCCCGCGTGGCGGGCGCCGAACACCGCGTGTCGGCCACCGTCGGGGACATCCGGAACATGCCCTTTGAGAGCGCGACGTTCGACGCGGCGCTGAGCGCGTTCGCGGTCGACCATCTCCCGAAGGACGGCATCGTCATGGCGCTCAGGGAAGCCGCGCGCGTGCAGAAGCCGCATGGCCAGTTCCTGTACATGGGCCTCAACGTGGATGCGTACGTGCGCATCGCATTTCCGCCCCTGCACGGCCACGGCGGCCACGGCGGTTACTGGAGTCGATCGGAAAGCGCCGCGAAGTGGCGCGCGCTCCTGAGCGACGCGGGCTTCGAGGTGGTGGCAGAAGGCACGCAGCCCGGGACGCTCTACATGCTGGGCCAGAAGAAGGACTGAGGTGGGTGGACCAGCCCTGCCTACTGCCGCCTGACCGGCGGCGCGTCCTTGGTCGTGTACTTCTCAAACCAGTAGCGCAGGTACAGTTGCGTCCGGAGGAAGTTCGACGGGCGCGACGAGGTGCCATGATACTCGCCGTTGAAGCGGAGCATGGCCGTCGGCACGCCGACCGCCTTCAGCGCCTGGTAGAACTCCTCCGTCTGGCTGATCGGCGTCCGCATGTCGAGTATGCCGGTCATCAGCATCGTCGGCGTCTTCACGTTGCCGACGTACATCAGCGGCGAGCGGCGCAGGTGCTCGCTGGGATCCTCCCACGGGAATTTCTCGAAGTCGTCGTACCAGCGAAGCGGGTTGCCGTCGACGTTGCCGACGAACGAGATCCAGTTGATCACGGGGCACTGTGACGCCGCCGCGGCAAACCGGTTCGTGTGCCCGACCGTCCAGGCGGTCAGCACGCCGCCGCCCGAGCAGCCGTAGACGAACAGGTTGCGCTCGTCCACGTTGCCCTTGGCGATGATCGTGTCCACGCCTTTCATCAGGTCGTCGAAGTCCTTGGACGGATACGCGTACTTGATCGCGTTCCCGAACGCGCTGCCATAGCCGGTCGAGCCGCGCGGGTTGACGTAGAGCACCAGGTACCCGTTCGCCGCGTGCTCCTGCCACGCGAAGTTGAACCCGACGCCGTACATCGCGTGCGGCCCGCCATGGATGGACAACATCAGCGGGTACTTCTTCGCCGGATCGAAGTCGGGCGGCTTCACGAGCCAGCCCTGAATCCGGTAGTTGTCGAGCGACGGATACCACAGCTCCTCGACGGCGCCGAGGGTGACCTGGCTGAGGACGTCGTCGTTCACGTGCGTCAACTGCCGCAGGACGCCGGGATTCGACAGCGAGAACGAGATGACGTCGCCAGGCTTGTGGAAACTGGTCAGCGTGCCCACGGCCTGACCCGACCGGTTGACGTCGCTGAGCGTGACGAGGTGGATACCTTTGGTGACGGCGGCGATCGGGCCGTCGAGCGGCGCGAAGTGCAGGTTGCGCGACCCGCTGTCGTCGGCGGTGAAGTAGATGCCGCTCGAATCGGGCGCCCAGGTCAGGTTGTCGGGCGAGCGGTCGAACTTCGGCGTCATGTGCCGCGTCCCGGCGCCGCTCGCGCCGACGACGAAGAGCTCGTTGTCGATGTAGGTGTCGGTCGTGTAGTCGTACCCGAGGTAGGCAATCCACCGCCCGTCGGGCGAGATCGTGGGGCTCGTGTCCGGCCCGCTGCGCGTCGTCAGTTGCCGCAGGGCGCCGGTCGCGACCGTCAGCGCGTAGACGTCGGACTGCCGGTACTCACGCTCCCAGTTCTGCCCTCGTCCCACCGAGAAGACGATCTCCCTGCCATCGGGCGTGAACGAAAACGCGCCGCCGTAGTCGTACTGCCCGTCGGTGAGGCGCCGCTCGGTGCCGCCCTCGGCGGGCACGATGAAGATCTGGTCCAGGCCCTGATCGACGAAGCCCTGCCGATCGGCGCGATAGGTCAGGCTCTCGACGATGCGAGGCGCCTCGATCCACTTGGCGCCCTCCGGACGGGCCGGCATGCGAATCGGCCAGGTCTCGCGTTTCGGGACCAGCATCGTAAACGCGATCGACTTGCCGTCGGGCGTCCACGCCAGATTGGACGGCGTCTGATCCAGACGGGTAACTTGCGTCGTGGCGCCTTCCCCATCCATCCACCGCACCCACACCTGCGTGCCACTCGGCTGGCCTTCGCGGGTGAACGCGATGCGCGTGCCGTCGGGCGACCAGATCGCCCCGGAACCGTCCGTGAGGGAGCGATTGCGCGACCCGTCGGCGTTCATGATCCACAGCGCCGAGCTCCGCCGGTCGTTGATCCGGTCGACCCACCCACGCGCGTACACGATCTGGGTGCCGTCCGGCGAAATCCGCGGATTCGAGACGGTCTCGATGTCGAAGAACTGCTCGAGCTGCAGCTTCGTGACGGTCCGTGACTGCGCCGACACGCCCGCCGACCACACGCCCAGCCCGACGACGGCCATGCAGATGAGTGTGCGTTTCATGGTGATCCTCCCGGTGTGGGGGGATTGTAACCCCGCGCGGCGTACTTGACGCCCGCGATGCCCTCGAAATCCGCGTCCTGGGTCCACAAGGTCGCCTCGAAGGCCCTCGCCGTGGCCAGCATGATGCTGTCGGCCATTGGGAGCCGCAGGTCGACCGAGAGTCGCGCCGCGCGGAGCGCCAGAGCCGACGACAGCTCGACGACCTGGCCCTGTTGCATGACGGCAATCACCTGGAGCGCGTCGCCTTCACCGCGTTGCTGCAGGATTCGCTTGAAGACCTCGTACACGCTCAGCGTCGGCACGACGAGATCACGCGTGGTCTCGATGGCTTTGGCGAAAAATCCCGCATTCGGCCCGCCGGCGACGTACTCGAGCCAGCCGGACGAGTCGACGACGTTCATCCGCGGTCCCGATCGCGGGGCACGGCGGTGTCCAGGCCCTTGAGCGCGCCGCGAAGCGCCTTGGCGGGACGCACCGGCACGAGCTCAATCCGATCGTCGTAGGCAATCACCTGCACCAACTGTCCCGCCTTGAGTTTCAGGCGGTCGCGCACGGCCTTGGGAAACACGACCTGGAATTTCGGCGAAATAGTGACGGTGTCCATATGCCCTATCGATATGCCTATCGGGATACGACGACAGTATCGATAGGACTATGGTATGTCAAGGCGACGGCCCAACACGGCGTCGCGCGTGGCCTCGATCCTCGCCAGCACCTCGCGCGTGTAGTCTTCCTCGACGCCCAGCTCGCGCAGCGACACTCCGAAGTGGCCGAGGAGCGCGTCGAAGTGCTCGTCGCTGAGGCCTTGGGCGCGCGCGCCGGCGTGCGCGGCCGTCAAATCCTGACCGCTGAACGTCCGCGTGCGGCCCATGAGCATGATGAGGAACATCACCTGCTTGGCGCGCAGGCCGTCCATGTCGGTCTGCGGAAAGAACGGCGCCAGGCGCGGATCGGCCAGCACGCGGTCGTAGAAGACCTGCACGAGCTCCTTGATGGCCCCGCTGCCGCCGACCTTGTCGTAGAGCTGGTCGATCATCGCGTGTAATGGGCGTAGTGTAGCTCAGGGATTGCGCAGGTGGGGGCACAGTAGTAGGCTTCGGCTTCGGCTTCGGCGTCGCCGCCACCCGCCAATCCCATGCCACTGTCTCCCGGAATCCGGCTCGGTCCTTATGAGGTGGTGTCGCCGCTGGGCTCGGGCGGCATGGGCGAGGTGTACCGCGCGAAGGACACGCGGCTCGGCCGGGACGTCGCCCTCAAAGTGCTGCCGCCGGGCTTCGCTGACGACCCCGACCGCCGCGCGCGGTTCGAGCGCGAGGCGCAGGCGGTTGCCGCGCTGTCGCACCCCAACATCGTCGCCATCCACGACACCGGCGTGCAGCCGCCCTCGGGCTCGGGACCGGCGCAGGCGTTCGTCGTCATGGAGCTGCTCGCCGGGCAGACGCTGCGCGAGCGGCTGACCGACGGCGCCGTGCCGGTGCGCAAGGCGGTCGAGATCGCCGTGCAGATCGCGCGCGGCCTGGGCGCGGCCCACGACAAGGGCCTCGTGCATCGGGATCTGAAACCCGAGAACGTGTTCCTCCTCGAGGATGGACAGGTCAAGATCCTCGACTTCGGTCTGGCGAGGCAGGCCACGCCATCGGGTCAATCCGG
>JANOGJ010000815.1:0-1759 GCA_031405995.1 Acidobacteriota bacterium | reverse complement strand
CCTGCTCCACCGCGTCTCGCAGCAGCCGCAGGCGCGCGATGTCGCTCTCCGTGTACATGCGACCGCGATCGTCGCGGCCCGGCGTGACGGCGCCGTGACGGCGCTCCCAGGCGCGGAGCGTGTCGATGGCGATCCCGGTGAGCTTGGAGACCGCGCGGATCGGGTAGCGCGCCGCCGTCGCGCGTTGCGTCGTCACCGCACCACGACCCGGACGATCGCCGCGCACGCGGCTGACGCCGCCGTTCCCCATGCCAGATCGACCAGTGTCAGCACGAACGGCCACTGACGCAGCGTCGAATAATTGGTGAAATCGTAGACACCGTAGACGACGAGGCCGAACATCGCCCCGTAGCCGGCTGCGAGCGAAACTGTCTCCGCGCGCGGAATGACGAAAAGCGCGATGCCGAGCCCAAGCAACGCATAGACGACGAACGCCGCCGGCCAGTTGGGTGCGATGCCGCCGTCGGCGAGACGCACGATCGGCGCGAGCTGGTCGCGGTAGAAGCCCTTCATCAGCAGGCCGAGCCAGACGCCGTCGAGCACCATGAATGCTACGGCGCCCACCGCCGCGAGCTTGATCGTATGTTCCATGAACGTCCCCCCGCTTCCTGCAACCGATCCCGTGTGCCTGGAGAATATCGACGAAGGCGCTTTTTGTCAAGTCTCTGTCATGGACAATATCTTGACATTATGGAGATGTACTGGTATTTCTAGGGCCACATGAAGACCATCGCGGTCGTCGGGGCTGGCATTTCCGGACTGGCCGCGGCGGCGTTGCTGAGCCGCCGGCACCGGGTCCACCTCTTCGAACAGGAGCGGCGTCTCGGCGGCCACACCAACACGGTCCTCATCGCCGGCCCGAACGGCACCGTGCCGCTCGACACCGGCTTTCTCGTGCACAACGACCGCACGTATCCCAATCTCGTGCGGCTCTTCGGGGAACTCGGCGTGGCGACACGCGACTCGGACATGTCGTTCGCGGTGTCGTGCCGGCAAAGCGGACTCGAATACAGCAGCCGTGGCGCCAACGGATTCTTCGCGCAGCGGCGGAACCTCGTCAGGCCGTCGCACCTCTCCCTGCTCCGGGAGATCGTGCGCTTCAATCGGGAAGCGCCCACGCTGCTCGACGCCCCCGACGCCGAGCGCCAGACCCTCGGAGACTTTCTCGAGTCGCGCCGCTTCGGTGAGGCGTTCGTCCACCGGTATCTGCTGCCCATGGCCTCAGCCATCTGGTCGACGTCCCGGGATGCAATCCGGTCGTTTCCCGCGCTCACGCTCATTCGTTTCCTCGACAATCACGGACTGCTGTCGCTCAACTCGCAGCCGACCTGGAAAGTCGTCGCCGGCGGCAGCCACACCTACATTCCCAAGCTCGTGGCGCTGGTGTCGGGAGCCGTCCACGAAGGCGCGTCGATCCAGGCCGTACGGCGGCACGAGGATGCGGTCACCATGGCCTTTCGCGACCGGCCGTCGATGACGTTCGACGACGTCGTCTTTGCGTGCCACGGGGATCAGGTGCTGCCGCTCCTGGCCGATCCGAGCGACCGCGAGCGTGACGTCTTCGCGAACTTCGCGACCACGACCAACGCGGCCTGGCTGCACACGGACGCGGCGGTGCTGCCGGTGCGGGCACCCGCGCGCGCCTCGTGGAACTATCTGCTCGCCGCCGATGCCGATGCACCGCCGATGGTGACCTACGACCTGAATCGACTTCAGGGCCTGACATCGCGGGAGCAGTACTGCGTCACGCTCAATCCGG
>JANOGJ010000786.1:0-2314 GCA_031405995.1 Acidobacteriota bacterium | reverse complement strand
CCTGGTGGTGGTGGACCGAGCGGCCTTCAGCTCTTGCCGGGAGGCCGCTCGTCGCCATCGCCCACGGCCAGAAGCTTCCGGAGGGTCGGTTCGAGATCTTCGCCCAGCGCCTCGCGGATCGAGTCGTCGGCGGCGCGCAGTTGGCGAAGAGCCTTGGCGTAGGACACGCCGGCCTTCTTCATGACGATGGCCGCCTTCACGTTCCAGTTCGCGCGCTCGAGTAACCCGCCGGCCTCCTCCGGCTCGGCGCCGGTGACGATGGCGACGATCCGGAGGGCGCGATCCTTCAACTTGTCCGATCCGGTCTGAACGTCGACCATCAGGTTGCCGTAGGTCTTGCCCATGCGGATCATCGAGATGGTCGTCAGCAGGTTGAGGACCATCTTGGTCGCGGTGCCAGCCTTAAGGCGCGTCGAACCCGCAATGACCTCGGGTCCGACCGACGGCGCGATGATCAGGTCGACGAAATTCTGAAGCTCGGTGCCGGGCCAGCACGTGACGAAGATTATGCGCGCGCTCTTGGTGCGCCCGGCGGTCAGCGCGCCCCGCACGAACTGCGTGATGCCGCTCGCCGAGACGCCGATGATCACGTCGCGCTTGGTGACCTTGAGGCGCGCGATGCTGCGCGCGCCTTCCTCGAAGTTGTCTTCGACGCCCTCGCGCGCCCGGAACACGGCCTCCTGCCCGCCGGCCATGATGGCCTGGACGAGCGTAGGCGACGTGCCGAACGTCGGCGGCATCTCCGCGGCTTCGACGACGCCGAGCCGGCCGCTCGTGCCCGCGCCGACGAGCAGCACGCGGCCGCCTTTTTTCAGCGCACTGACGATGATCTCGACGCCATGCGCGATGCGCTCGCGCTCGCGGTGCACGGCCGAGACGACGCGGCGATCTTCGGCGCTGATGAGGTCGATGATCTCGGCGACCGGCATCGTGTCGATCGCCAGCGTCGCGGGGTTGATGGCTTCGGTGGGCAGCCCCTGCCACTTGGAGTGATACGTCATGCGCGCGGGCGTTCGGCCCGAAGGTTCCTCTGGGGGTAGGCTACTACAGCATGCCCCGTGTCCGCCGCCGCGCGCCCCGGCCTCCGGCGTCGGCGTCCGCGGAATCCACGCGGCCGCCGGCCGCGATCGCCGCCTACCTCCGTCACCTGGAGGTCGAACGGCGCGTCGCGCCCAACACGCTGGAGGCCTACGGGCGGGATCTCGGCCGTCTCGCCGCCTTCGCGGCGGGGCAGGACCGCGCGGTCCCGGCGCTCACGCGCGCCGATCTCGAGGCGCTGGTCCGCGACGCGATGAGCTCCGGGTTGTCGGCCACGTCCACCGCGCGGCTTGTCGCCGCGACGCGCGGGTTCTTTCGTTTCCTGCGGCTCATCGGCGACATCACCCAGAACCCGGCGGACGACCTTCGCGCGCCGCGGGCGATCACCAGCCTGCCGCGCTTCCTCTCGCTCGACGACGTGGACGCGCTGCTGGCCGCGACGGCCACGGACACGCCGCGCGGGCTGCGCGACCGCGCACTCGTGGAGGTGCTGTACGCCACGGGCTTGCGCGTCTCCGAGCTCTGCGGCCTCCGTTTGACCGACCTGCGCCCCGACCAGGGCTACGTCCAGTGCCTGGGGAAGGGAAGCAAAGAGCGCATCGTGCCCCTCGGCGACGAGGCGGCCGGCGCGGTGCGGCGCTATCTCGACGACGGCCGGCCGGCGCTGCTGCGTGGCCGGCAGAGCCCGTGGCTCTTCGTGAACGCGCGCGCCGGGACGCGCCTGTCACGGATCGGCTACTGGAGGATCCTCAAGGCGTACGGGCGCCGGGCCGGCATCCGCGCGCATCTCAGCCCGCACGTGCTCCGGCATTCGTTCGCGACCCACCTGCTCGAGCGCGGCGCCGACCTGCGCGCGATTCAGGCCATGCTCGGCCACGCGGATCTGACGACCACGCAGATCTACACGCACGTGCTCGAGGCCCGCTTGCGCGACGTGTACGACCGGTTTCATCCGCGCGCCTGATTGACCGGCCGCGGAACGCTCTGCTACCGTTAGCTGTTCGGCGGGCCGCAACGGCCCTGCCAGTCAGGAGTATCGCTGCATGGGGCGCATCGGCCGCCATCTGTTCACGTCTGAGTCCGTCACCGAGGGCCATCCCGACAAAATCGCCGACCAGATCTCCGATGGCGTGCTGGATGCGATCATCGCGCAGGACCCGGTCGCGCGCGTCGCATGCGAGACCCCTCGTGACCACCGGCCTGGCGATCATCGCCGGTGAAATCACGACGAACTGCTACGTCGATTTCCAGAAGATCGTCCGCGGCGTCATCACGG
>JANOGJ010000745.1:0-2474 GCA_031405995.1 Acidobacteriota bacterium | reverse complement strand
GCTGGTGTTCGTCGGCGCCCTGCCGAGCCCCGTCGATCCGCGCCGGCCGCTCCTCGTGACCGTTGGCCAGCGCCTCGACGAGCTGACGCGCGGCTGGTGGATCATCAGCGCCGACTACGCGGTGATGGACGGCACGCGGCGGCGCATGCGAGTGGATCTGGCCGATGGACGCTCGGTCGCGGCCACCCTCGTCGGCAGTGATGCCGCCAGCGATCTGGCCGTCCTTCGTGTCGAGGCCCGTGACCTCCCAACGGTCGCGTTCGGAGACTCGGATCGCGTGAAGGTCGGCGACGTCGTCCTCGCGTTCGGCAATCCGCTGGGCGTGGGCCAGACGGTCACCATGGGCATCGTGAGCGCGAAGGGACGCACGACGGGCGCCGCCGGCGAAGGCTACGAGGACTTCCTGCAGACGGACGCGCCGATCAACCAGGGCAACTCGGGCGGCGCCCTGGTCAACATGAAGGGCGAGCTCGTCGGCATCAACGCGGAAATCCTGTCACCGTCCGGCGGCAATATCGGCCTGGGGTTCGCGATTCCGTCGGAGATGGCGCAGTTCGTGACGGACCAGCTGATTCGTGACGGCGTGGTCCACCGATCGAAACTCGGCGTGACTGTGCAGCCTCTCACGGCGGAACTGGCCGAGAGCGTCGGGGCACGAGGGACGCAGGGCACGCTGGTAAGCGCGGTGAATCCTGGCAGCCCGGCCGAACGGGCCGGCCTGCGGCAGGGCGACTTGATTACCGCGATCGACGGTCGGGTCGTCACGGACGCCAACGCGCTGCGCAACCAGATCGCGAGCACGCGTCCCGGCACCTCCGTCGCCCTGACGGTCTGGCGTGGTGGCAAGGCCGAAGTGCTGTCCGCCAGTCTCGTCGAGCGCGCTCAAACACCGACGCCTCGACCGGGGAGCGCGGCCGACCGCGGCCAATCCGGCATCGGGATGGAGGTGACGCCCATGACGCCTCAGGTTGCCGCGCAACTGGCGCTTCCGAGGACGGAGACAGGCCTGCTGGTGACTGACGTGGATCCGGCCGGCGTGGCGGCCTCCGCTGGCATCCAGGCAGGCGATGTCATCAAGAGCGTCAACGGCCGCGCGGTTGCGTCGGGACCGGACCTGCGCGCGGCGCTGGCCTTGCGAGGGGACAGACCCTCGCTGGTGCTGGTGAGTCGGCGGGGCGGCAGCCTTTTTCTGGCGGTGCCGCAGTCATGGTAGGGTAAGGCGGCTGACAGTAGCCCGATAGAATGCTCCCACAGGCAGGGCGGGCACCTGAGATTCCCTGGCTTGGTGGCCACGGTCGTTGCGACCGTCACGGTGGGCGCTTTCACTTTCTCGCCGGATCCGCAGTCGCAACCGCCCCTGCGCTGAGGTTTCGTCCGTCAGGGACACCGGCGATGGCCTGGGGCTGCTGCACTGGCTGCGACTCTCTACGCGCTCGTGGCGCTCACAGTCCCAGGCGCCGGACGAGGTGCCGCTTTGCCGCCTCGACCATCGCGAGATAGGCGACGGTCGCCGGAACCAGGAAGGCAAAGTACGACAGCGGCAGCGGGGTAAACCCGAGCCACGACGCGATCGGTGTCAGCGGCAGGGTGACGCCGATGGCGACCACGGTGAGTGTCGTGATCGTCAGCCACCGGCTCGGGCGGCTTCGAAACGGGTTGCCCATCGTTCGAATGACGAACAGCACGAGCGTCTGGGTCGCCAGCGACTCGACGAACCAGCCGGTTTGGAACAACGGTTCCTGGGCACGGAAGTAGTTCAGTAGCACGTAGAACGTGAGGAAGTCGAAGAGCGAGCTGATCGGGCCGATGAACACCATGAAGTCGCGAATCACCCGCATGTCCAGGCGCTGCGGGCGCCGCAGGTACGCGTCGTCGACGTTGTCGCCGGGGATCGTGACCTGCGCCAGGTCGTACAGGAAGTTGTTCAGCAGAATCTGCGTCGGCAGCATCGGAAGGAACGGCAGAAACACGGACGCGGCCGCCATGCTGAACATGTTGCCGAAGTTGGAACTGGTCCCCATCAGCAGGTACTTCATCATGTTGCCCGAGGCGCGGCGCCCCTCGAGAATCCCCCGATGGAGCACCCGAAGCCCGGGCTGTTTGAGGATGACATCGGCCGCGTCGCGGGCGACATCGGCCGCCGACATCACGGAGATCCCGACGTCCGCGGTGTGCAGAGCGGGGGCGTCGTTGATGCCGTCGCCCATGTACCCGACGACGTGCCCACGCCGCTTGAGCGCGACGATGAGCCGATCCTTCTGCGCGGGAGACACGCGCGCAAACACGGACGCGCGCTCCGCCAGGTGTCCGAGGGCGGCCTCGTCGGTCCGCGCGATGTCATCGCCCATCACGACGGCCTGCTCGTCCAGTCCGACGGCGCGGCAGACGTGGCGCGCGACCCTTTCGTTGTCGCCCGTCAGGATCTTGACCGTGACGCCGTCGCGCTTGAGCTCCGCCAGCGCATCCGCGGCGTC
>JANOGJ010000671.1:0-2468 GCA_031405995.1 Acidobacteriota bacterium | reverse complement strand
CAAACAGCGCCGGCCCCTTGGCGTCGGCGGCGGGTGGCAGCGGGTGAATCCGAACCTGGTCGAAGCCGGCCTGCTGGAGCAGCCGGCGCATCTGGTCGTCGGAGAAGCCGAGCCACACGTGGCCCATCTTCTGGCGGTACTCCTCGCGATCGTGCGGGGCCATGTCCACAACGAGCACGCGGCCGCCGGGCTTGAGGACGCGGCCCGCCTCCGCCAAGGCGTCGGCGGGGGACGGCAGGTGGTGCAACACGAGCATCAGCGTCGCGAGGTCGAGCGAGCCGGCGTCGAGCGGCAGCGCCTCGAGCGCGCCGCGGCGGAGTTCCACGTTCGGAAGGTCCCTGGCGCGCGCCCGGGCGGCGGCGAGCATTTCGTCGGACCCGTCCACGCCGACGACGCGCGCGACGTGCGGCGCGAGGATCGGCAGCAGCGCGCCCGTCCCGCAGCCGAGGTCGGCGACCACCCAGTCGGCCGGCAGCAGGCCGAGCATCGCCTCGACGGCGAAGTCACGGCCGAAGAAGTCCTCGCGCAGCCGATCCCACTGCCCTGCCGACGACGCGAAGAACTGCTGCGAGGCTTCGCTTCGGCGCGCGAGCACGCGCGTCAGGCGACGGGCATCCTGCACGACTCCAGGCCGGCCCGCCAGCTCGTCCCGGGTGAGCTGCCAAAGCCGTGACCGGGAGCCTTCGGCGGCGCCGGGGGCGAGCGTGTAGTAGCGGCTTGTTCCATCCCGCCGCGACGACACCCAGTCGGCGTCCGCGAGGGTTTTCAATTGGCGGCTGACCGTGGACTGCGGCAACTGCAGCACGCCGCAGAGCTCCGACACGGTCAACTCGTTGCCGTCGAGCAGCCCGAGCATCCGGCACCGGGTGGGGTCGGAGAGGGCTGAGAGCGAGTCGAGGAGCGCTGGGCCAGCGACCTGCATATATCCTTAAAACCGGATGTAAGGATATATCAGGCTTTGCGGCGGAGTCAATGGGATTCTTGAGGGTCCCACGCCCCTCGCACCCTCGCTATTTCTCGATGATTTCGATGGTCGTCGTGGCCTTCGAGGCCGCCTGGAGGCTGATGCTCGTGCCGTCCGGACCCGTCATATTCATCGTCATCGGAAGCTCGACGATGGACGTCGCCTTCTGGACGCGGCCGCGCTTGATGTCGAAGAACGTCTCGCCGGTCGAGGTGCCGTCGCCGATCGCGACGGTCATGGGGCCCATGGCGGCCGGCGCGGCGCCGGGCGCGGCCTTAATCGTGCCCGTGCTGGCAATCCGCACGACTTCGCGGCCGTTGATCGTCTCCACGCCCTTCATGGTGAAGGCGAAGGCGGCCGTCAGGACGCCGAATGGATTGGTCATTTTGAATTCGTTCTTCCACGCGTCGCCCGCCTTCACCGGCTTGTCCGGCATCGCGGTAAACCCCTGCTCGAGCGTGCTGCGCTGGGCCTCGTCGCCCATCAGCCCCTCGAGCCCGCCCGAGGCGCCGAGTGCGGCCGCCATCTCCGGCGACGTCGCCTTGGCCTTCTCCAGTATCTTCGCCATGCCCTCGACCTTGGTGACTTTGCCGGACGGCGTCATCACCATGGTGAAGGACTCGCCGACCATGAGACCGAAGCCCTTGGCGAAGGCGTCCATCATCGGGTCACCGCCGGCAGTCGCCGGCGCAGCGCTGTCAAAGGTCATCGTGCCCATGCCCATGGGCATGGCCATTTCCATCTTCACGGACTCGATGAGATTTCGGATGGTGGCCGAGCCATCAGCGGCCACGTCCTCCGTCGTCATCTTGCTCATCTGGGTGATGGTGGTGCCGACGGTCATCTCGCCCATGCCGGGAATGCCGCTCATGACGACGTTCGACTGGACGGTCGTGCGGTAAGTCAGCACTTCGCCCTTCGTCCAGCGGTACCGGAGCGTGTCCTGGGCTCCAAGGACCGAACTGGACACGAGCGCGACGACGACGAACAGGCCGATGCCGAGCGAGCGATGACGCGGAATCATGAATCCTCCGGTATCTGGTGACCTACCGCCCGCCCGCCGCCGGCAGTCGTTCCGGCCTCAGGACGAGGTTTTCGAGAAAGAACTCCATCATGCGCTGGTTGTCCACGGCGCTGTGGCCCGCGTCGGGTCCCACCTGCACCTCGAAGCTCTTGCGGGCCTGCTGCAGGGCGCGAATGAGCTGCATCGAGTTGTTCGGGTGTACGTTGTTGTCTGCGGTCCCGTAATAGATGAGCAGCCGGCCCTTGAGGTTCTTCGCGTAGTTCATGGCGTTGCCGGCTTCGTACCCGTCCTTGTTCTCCTGCGGGATCCACATGTAGCGCTCGGTGTAGATGCTGTCGTAGTGATGCCAGGATGTCACGGGCGAAGACGCCGACGCCGCCGCGTATACATCCGGGTGGCGCAGAATCGACATCACCGCCGAGTACCCCCCGTACGAGGTCCCGTACATGCCGACGCGGGCCTTGTCGACGAGATCGGCCG
>JANOGJ010000641.1:0-14723 GCA_031405995.1 Acidobacteriota bacterium | reverse complement strand
CGAGGACGCCGTGAAAGGGAAGAAGAAGTCGCTGGACGCGGCGGTGAAGGCGCTCCTGCCGAGGCTCATCAAGGAGAACAAGCGGATCATCTTCAACGGCAACAACTACACGGAGGAATGGCGGAAGGAAGCGGCCAGGCGCGGCCTCCTGAACCACGCCAACACCGTCGACGCGCTGCCCGAGCTCGTGAAGCCCGAGGTTATGCGGATCTTCGAGAAGTACCGCGTGCTCAACGGCCGCGAGCTGCACGCCCGCCACGAGGTGGCCGTCGAAACCTACGTCAAGACCGTCAACGTCGAGGCCCAGCTCATGGTCCTGATGGCCAACCGCTACATCCTGCCGGCGGCGCTCCAATACCAGAAGGACGTGGCCGATTCGGTCAAGTCCACCCGCGACGCGGGCGCGTCGACCCGGGAGGCCAAGCGCGTGCTGGACCGGATCGCGGGCTTGATCAACGCGTTTCGGAGCTCGACCGACAAGCTCGCCAAGGCCCTCGACCACCACGCCCCGAGCGCGGAAAAGCACGCCAAATTCATGCGCAACACGGTGGTGCCGGCGATGGAAGCGCTTCGGGAAACGGGCGACGAGATCGAGTTACTCGTCCCGCACGCGATCTGGCCCCTGCCGACCTACCGGGAGATGCTCTTTATTAAGTAGGAACGGCCGGGAATTCTGCGCATTTCCGGGAACTCCGGGGCAGTTCTCGACCGGCCGCCCTGTGGCCGCCGGGGCCCCCGGCCGAAATACCCCCTGTCCACGGCCCTGAAACGGGGCTCGCCCCAGTCGGGTCAATGAGTTACACGGCCTTGACACAGGCCTCCCTGGTGCGACAGATTTGTGCATTCTGGATGGGGCCCTGGATCCGGGGGGCCGTTCGCGTGGACAGACTCCGGGGTTTTTTGGGGCAAACATGGAGGAAAGATGAATAGACGATTGGTGCAAGTGGCCCTCGTCGCTCTCTGCCTCGCGGTGTCGGCAATGCCGGCATTCGGGCAGGCCTTCACGGGACGTATTGACGTCACCGCGAAGGACAGCACAGGAGCGGTGTTGCCGGGCGTGACCGTCTCGTTGACGGGCACGATGTCCGCGGCGTCGGTGACCGACGCGCGCGGGGAAGCGCGCTTCTTGAATCTCGCACCTGGCCGCTATGGCGTGACCGCCAAGTTGTCCGGGTTCAACGACTACACGAACAGCAACGTCCCGGTTGGCGCCGGGTCGGTCGTAACCCTCTCGATGGCCATGACGGTCGGCGGCGTCGCGGCGACCGTGAACGTCGAGTCTCCAACGCCGGTCATCGAAGTCAAGCGGCAGACGATCTCGACCAACGTCTCGCTCGACGAGTTACAGAACATTCCGACGTCGCGCGATCCCTGGGTCGTGCTGCAGACCGTGCCGGGCATCATCGTCGACCGCGTGAACGTGGGCGGCGCCGAGTCCGGCCAGCAGTCGAGCTACCAGGCCAAGGGCGCGTCCGGCACCGACAACACGTGGAACATCGACGGCATCGCCATTACGGACATGGCGGCGCTCGGTTCCTCGCCGACCTATTACGACTTCGACATGTTCCAGGAGATGCAGGTCACGACGGGCGGAGCCGATCCGTCCAACCCGACGCCGGGCGTGCAGCTCAACTTCGTGCTGCGCAGCGGCACGAACACCTGGCGCGGTTCGGGCCGGTACTACTTCGAGAACAACAGCCTGCAGTCCGACAACGTCGAAACCAACCTCACGGGCCTTCTGCAAAGCTACAACCGCACCGAGTTCTACAAGGACTACGGCATGGAGGGCGGCGGCCCGGCGCTGAAGGACAAGCTGTGGGTCTGGGGCGCGTACGGCCTGACAAATCCGGCCACGGAGATCTACACGTACAAGACGGCCGCAGGCTCGGTGTCCAGGACGGACCCGGGCTGCAAGGGCGGGGCCAAGTCGTACGACTTCACCGAGGCCAGAACCTATCAGCTGTCGGCGCGCGACTGCACGACGCTGAAGAACCTGTCGGCCAAGGCCAACTTCAACGTCTCGAACAACCTGCGCGCGAGCTTCACCTACTTCCGTGGCGACAAGCAGAAGTCCGGCCGCGGCGCCGCGTCCAACCGCCCGACCCCGACAACGTGGAACCAGAAGGGGCCGACGGATTTGTACAAGGGCGAGGTCAATTACACGCTCTCGAACTCGACGTTCCTGACGGGGCGCTACGCCTACACCGGCGGCGGCTTCTCGCTCGAGCCGATCGGCGGTCGCACCCAGCAGGCGTATCTGGACGACGCCGGCAACTGGGCGGGCTCCTTCGCGTTCTACAACACGGAGCGTCCGCAGAATAACTTCCAGATTGAGGGCAACCACTTCCGCGGCAGCCACGACTTCAAGTTCGGGTTTGGCTACCGGAAGTCGGCGGTCACCTCACAGAGCGGCTGGCCGACGGGCGCCTACTCGATCCACATCGGGCTCCCGGACATGTTCAGCGTGGTCGTCCGCGACTGGGCGAACAAGGCGAACACCGCGTACTGGAGCGGATTCATCGGCGACCAGATCTCGATGGATCGCCTGACGCTCAACGCGGGCGTTCGGTGGGCTCGCGAGGTGGCGAACCTCGAGGCGGCGTCCGTGCCGCTGAACAGCCTGGACGCGACGCGGCTGCCCGCCCTGACGGGGACGGCCAAGAGCGCGGTCGTGACCTACAACTCGATCACGCCGCGCGTCGGCCTCACCTACGCGCTGACGGAGAACCGCAAGACGATCGCCCGGGCCAGCTACGCGATGTTCGCGTCGCAGCTCGACTCGACCCGCGGCTACGTCGTCTCGCAGATCCCCGGATACAGCTACGTCTACTACTACACGACCGACACCAACGGCAACAAGATCACCGATGCCGCTGAGGTTACGGCGGGGACGTTCGCCGGCACGTTCGGTTTCGACCCGAGCAACCCGCTCGGCGGCAATCCGGACAAGATCGGCGACTACAAGACGCCGAAGACGCATGAATTCGTGGTCGGCCTCGAGCACGAGATCATGAAGAACTTCGGGCTCAGCATCAACGGCACCTGGCGCAAGTACGTGGACTTCAACTGGACGCAGTTCGAGGGCGTCACCTCGGCCGACTACACGGAGGCCGGCAGGGTCACGGGCAACTCCACCCCCATCGGCCCCTACGACGTGCCGTTCTACCGGGTCAACGCGGCGTCGATTCCGGCCAACAACGCCAGGGTCCACGAGGTCCGAGACGGCTACAGCCAGAAATTCTGGGGCGTCGAAGTCGCCGCGACCAAGCGCATGTCCGACAACTGGATGATGCGTATTGGCTGGTCCACGAACGACCATCGGGAGTACTTCGGCGGGCCGGACTCCCTCGGCGATCCGACGCCGAGCCCGGGGTCGCCCAACAAGGACGGCGGTTATGTGATCCGCCAGACCGGCGGCAGCGGCAAGAGCGCCATCTACATGGTGCTGCCGAAATACCAGTACATCATGACGGCCGCGTACCAGATGAAGTTCAACATCCTGGTCGGCATGAACTACCTGTTCCGGCAGGGCTACTCGCAGCCGTTCTTCCGCAGCTCGGTGCCGGGCTCCAGCGACGGGCTCTCAGGCTCCAAGACGGTGCTGCTCGTCAGCGACGTCGCGGCCTACCGCCTGCCGAACGTGCACTCGCTCGACGCCCGCGTCAGCTGGGCGCTCAAGCTGCAGAAGGCGAGCGCCCACTTCGACCTGGATGCGTTCAACCTGCTGAATACGGCGACGACGCTCGGGAAGATCTATGATCTGCGGCTCACCACCTTCAACCAGGTGCGCGAGATCATGAACCCGCGCATCCTCCGGCTCGGCGTGCGCGTCACGTTCTAAGCCACTCGCGCGAGACACACACGGGCCCGGGCGCACAGCGCCCGGGCCCTTTTTCGTGTACGGACGGATAATCGGCAAACTTCGATCGGCAATCGGCAATCGAAAACGGCAATCGGCGATCGGTAATCGAAGGGCCCGATTACCGATTACCGATTGACGTTTGTCGATTCCCGATTGAAGCTTGCCGATCGCCGATTGAAGATGCAGATGTTCAGTACGGCTCCCGAACCCCCGGATCGTCCTTGGGAAAGTCCTTCGTATTCCGCGTGACCAGCAGCGCCGACTCAGTGCGCGCGGAGGCCCAGATGAGCGCGTCGGGCAGGCGCAGTCGGCGCTCCTTGCGAATCTCGACGGCTTCGCGCGCGACGCGGCGCGTGATCTCGACGATCTGAAAGTCCCGCAGGAACATCTCGATCACGTCCGCCTCGGCGTCGTCGTGAGCGCCCGCGAGGACTTCCATCCAGGTGACCACGCTCACGAGGCGCTCGCGGTACCGCGCGAGCTCGGCCTGTGAGGCGTCGACGCCGTTCAGGTAGTCGATGAGGATATTGGTGTCGAACAGGGCCTTCACCGCGCGTCCCACTCGCGCCGGATGCCGCGCTCGTAGCGGAGGCCGTCGACGCGTTTCCTGCGCCAGAGGCCGAAGGCCGGGTCCGGGCCGGCCGTGCGCGCCTGCCTGACGTGCTGGGCCACCGCGCGCCGCACGGCCTCGGCGCGCGAGATACCTTCTCGCCGGCACAGGGCGTCCAGGGCTTCGAGCTGGGTGTGGGGGAGGTCGATGATCGTCCGCATGGACGTCATCATACTACGGCATCAGATGATGACCCCAGAACCCCAGAACCTATCGAATCGTGAACTGAATTTCCCTCGTCGCCTTGTCGCCCAGTCGCGACCGCGCCTCGACCGTCAGCACGAAGCGTCCGGCCGCGAGATCCTGCAGCGGAATCCGCGCGAGATAGGCGTAGACGTGCTGTCCGGATCCGCCGGACGGGCTCTCGCGCTCTTCCCGCGTCACGAACACCTGGGTTCCGTCATCGGTGCGGATCGTCGCGCTGAGATCGACGGTGTGCGGGCGGGACGTCTCGTTGTCGTACACCTCGGCGAACACGGCCAGCGTGTCCTCGAGCGCGAACTCGCGGCTCGCCGTCGGCGGCCCGGGCAGAAGGTCCTTGAGGCTGGGCGCGTCCAGGCTCGTCGGCGTCCGGCCGGCGCTGGCGGACGTGAGAACGAGGTGGCCCATGGCGATCGGCGGCTTCGTGAAGTCGGGCACGTCCAGGTCCCAGAAGACCGAGCCCGACCGGTTCGCCGCCGGATCGTGCGCCGCGAGCCGAAGCTGGTAGTGGCCCGGCGGCAGCTCGAGCTCGGTCACCAGCCGCAAACCGTGCTCCGTGACGGCCTGCCGGCTCGCCTGCCTGATCGCCAGGTCCATCGTCTTGACGCCGCTCGCGTGGACCTTGCCGGACATGTCGAGCGCCACGTAGGACAGGTTCACCTTGTTGTTGCCGTCGAGCACGAGGTCGCGACCGTTCAGCTCCACCGTCAGATGCACGCGCACGTTCGTCGAGGCCCGGTCCTTCAGCGTGCTCGTGGTCAGCCGCAAGCCCAGGCCGCCGACTGGCATCGGGCTGTTCAGCAGCGCGACGGTCGGGTCGACCGGCGTCGCCGCGGCCGCGGCGTTCCTCATCGCGTAGTAGCCCTTGCGGGCGCGCACCCGCAGGCCGGGGCGCTTCACACGCACGGTGATGTCGTGGAACTTGCCGTCGTGCTTGAGGTTGGTGAGGGTGTAGCCGAGGACGTAGTACGCGCTGTTGTACTCGACGATGCGGCGGAAGCCGGTTTGAAAGTCGTTCGTCCCGACGAGTGCCAGGCCGCCCGTGACCTCCGAGAACGTCCGTAGCGTGCCGAGCTGGCGCTGCAGCTCTTCCCGGACTCCCTTGGTGACCTGTTCGATCCCGAGGGCGGAGCCCTCCGGCATGCCCGAGACCTGCATGAGGGCGTCGGTCTCCGACGCGACGCCCCTGGGATCGACCGAGTAGATGGCGACGTTGGCCCGGGACGCCGCCTCGAACATGATCTGCATTTCGTCGATGATGTTCGCGGCGTGCATCGCCTCAATCATCGAGTTGTCGCCCGTCGGGTTGGGCGTCAGGCCGCTGCCGACCATGCCGGCGCCGCCGGCATTGCGCGGACCGATGCTGTCCGAGAGGTTGAAATCGAGGCCCTCACTGAAGAGCACGACGGCCTTGCGCCGGCCGCGAATGCCGGCCATGTAGGTCGAGACCCGCCGGATCGTGTCGAGCGTCGCGCGGGACTTCGCGGCGCGTTCGGCCGCATAGGGATCTCTCGAGTCGGTGAGCGGGTCGAACCCGGTGCCCGCCCTGGACAGCGCGAAGTCGCGCACGGTCAGGGCTTTCGAACGGAGTTGCTCTCCGGTGAATTTGTCGACTGCCGCCTGCAGCGTGGCCTTGCTGGACGTGAACTCCCGGTTGTCGTCGCGGCTGCCGGTCTGGGCCAGCACGACCGCCGCGATGTCGTTGGCGCCCAGGTTCTGCTGGATGAACTGCCGCGCCGCTCTCTTGACGAGCAGGCTGTCCTGGGCCGGGACGTGGTTGGCGTCGAGCACGAGGACGTAGACGCGGCCCTCGAAGTCCTTTGTGTTCGTGACGACGTCCGGCTCGACGGCCGGCCGGTACGCCGGGCGGTCCGCCCGCTCGAGCGGGATGTCCACCAGCGCGAAGACGTCAATCTTCTGCGCACGCCGATCTTCGAGGATCTCGAAGTCGGACTGCTTCAGATCGCGGACGAACTGGCCCTTGCTATCCGTGACGACGGCATCGACTTCGATGTAGTCGGCGCCCGTGCGGAACGTGATCTGCGGCTGGGTGGTTTGCGCCTGCTGCGCCTGCTGCGCCGCCGGTGCGGCCGCGAACGCGGCCGCCAGGATAACTACCGGCAGGCGCATTGAGCTATTGGCCATTGGCTATTGTCCATTGCATTGGGTCATTGACCAATGGCTCATTGAATTGACCATTGGGTCAATGCACCGACCATTGATCCTCGGCCAATGCAATGGCCAATCTCCAATGGCCCAATGCAATGGCCAATAGCCAATGGCCAATGATCAATCCGCAGTCCTATTTTCCAATCGCCTCGAGGGGCGGCAGGGCCACGGCCGCGTAGCCCTTCCGCGCCCGGATCGTCAGGCCGTCGACCCTGGCCTTCACTTCGATCTTGCGGAACTTGCCGTCCATCGTGCCGTTCTCGGGCTGGTAGCCGATGACGTAGTAGGTGCTGGTGTCGCGCGCGACCATGCCGATGGCGCGCGCGATGTCGTCCACGTTGTGCACCATGAACCCGCCGGTGCCCATCGTGAGGATGATCGGGGCGGCCTCGCCGCTGTCGAACGCCGTCGATCGCGCCGCCGCGGCCGTCGTGACGTCCGGGTCGGCGTTGGCCCCGCCGCTGATGTTGCCGCGGCCGTCGATCGAGTAGATGGTCGTGCCGGCGCGCGCCGCCTGGGCCGCGACCATCTGCTGGACGTCGCGCGATTCCTCGACGAAGAAACCCTCCGACAGGAACACGATCGTCTTCCGGCCCGGAAAGCGGCTGAGCCCGCTGACGACGTACTGCAGGTTCTGCACGGTGCGTGCGGTGAGCGCGCGCGCCTGCCGGATGTACAACTTGGCTTTCCGCTGGATCAGGTTCTCGACCTGGGTAATCCCGCCCTCCTGCGAGCAGAGGAACGGATCGCGGCGGCAGGCTTCCTCGCCGAGGGCGTCGACGACTTCCCGCGCGCCGCCCTCGATGCGGATCGCATCCATCTCGCTGGGAATGCGCGGAAACTCGCGGAACGGCGCGAGGAGCGACTGCCGGTTGTCGAACTCCGGCCTGGCGGACCGCACGGCCGCGATGAGCTCGTTCTTGTCCGTCGTCAGCCGGCCCCGGTACATCCCGCCGTTGGTGAACACGCCGGCGACGTCGCCCGGGCCAATCTGCGCCTGGATGAACCCCTCGGCGCCCTTCTTCACGCGCATGAGCGACTCGAACCCGAGGTGGCCCTCGTCGAAGAGCATCACAAAAACTCGATGCGCGCGCTCGACGGGCGTCAGGTTGGCGCCCGGCGCCGGAGAGGGGCCGCCCGATCCGTCGTGGGCGACCATATAGAACTGCTGGATCGCCTGCGGACGCCCGTCTTCGAGGATGGTCAGGTCTTCGGCCACGAGGCCCGGCACGAACCGGCCCTGCCGATCGAAGATGACCGCGTCGACTTCAACCAGCGCCGTCGTGGACTTGAACGTCGGCGCCTGGGTGCTTGTCTGCGACTGAGGATTCTGGCCCTGCAGGGGGGCCGAGTGGGCCGGTCCGAGCAGGAGCGCAGCGACGGCGCCACAACACACGACTCGTGCGATGCGCATCATCGGTTGACTCCGGTGCCTGCATCTTACCGGGGTTACCGAATTCCGTCGAGGACCTTCTGGATTTGCGCCCGATCCGGCCCGAGCGACGTCGGGGCCATGGCGAGGAAACGTTCGCCGTAGGTCCGCGCCTCGGCGCCCCGGCCCGCCGCCGCCAGGTTGAGCGTGAGGTTGAACAGGGCGTGGAGCTCGCCCGCGTCGAGTTCCACCGCGCGCTTCCAGGCGTCGATCGCCTCCGTCCGGCGGTTGGTCGTCGCGAGCACGACGCCCAGAGCGGTGTGCGCCCCGGCGAGCGCGGGGTCGAGATCGAGCGCGCGTCGCAGCGAGGCCTCCGCGCCGGCGTAGTCCTTCCCCTGAAGCAGGACGACCGCGATGTTTTCATGGGCCAGGCCGTTCCGCGGGTCCACGTCCAGCAGATGCCTGAACGTGCGCAGCGCGTCGTTGCGGCGGCCCGCGGCGACGTACGCGTTGCCGAGGGCGACGAGCGCGTCCGGGTCGTCGCCGGCAAAGGACTCGAGCAGCGCGATCGCGCGGCCGGGCTGGCCGGCTTCCGCCAGGTACTGGCCGAGCTTGATCTTCACTTCGCTTTGCGTGACGCCGTTCTTGAGCGCCGCCTCGAGCGTGGCGATGGCGTCGCGCGCCTGGCCCGCGCGCCAGTACACGAGCGCCAGTTTTCGGTACGCGTCCTCCGTGTCGGGGCGCCGGGTGATCACGCTCCGGTACATCGCGATGGCGTCGCCCGGCCGTCCCTGCCGATACGCGTCCATCGCCCGCTGCATCGTCTGTTCCAGCTCGATGAGACGTTTCGGGTCGTCGGCCTCGGTGTAGGCGTCCCGCGCGGGCGCCGACCCGCCACCGATGTAGCCGAGCGATCGCAGCCGTTCGCGCGTTTCCGGCGTCTCCTCGCGCGGCCGCCCCGGCGGCGCGACGTTGAACGTCTTGAGGAGGTTGACCAGCACCCGGGCACGGTCGGCCCGAATGCTCACGTCGTTGCGCTGTTCGTTCGGATCGCCGGCGAGGTCGTAGAGCTCGGGGATGGGGAGGTCGATGTACTTGTCGCGGCTGGCGAGCACACCGCGGAGCGGCGCCCAGCCGCGCGCGATCGTGGCCGACATCGCCTCGAAGTACGACGGACGATCCGCGCCACTGCCGCCCGCGATGAGGCCGCCGAGCGACGCGCCCGGCAGGCCATCAATGGCCGGCGCGCCCACGGCCTCGAGCAGCGTCGGCAGCAGGTCCACGTGACGGACCGCCGTGTCGATCGTGACGCCCCGAGCGGTCGAGGCACGCGACCCGGCCTCGGCCCCAATCTCAGCAATGACGAGCGGCACGCGCAATGTCGTTTCGTAGCCAAAGACGCTGTGCGTGAGCTCGCCGTGGTCGCCGAGGCCTTCGCCGTGATCCGCGGTCACCACGACCAGCGTGGGGCGCGGCTGGGCGGCGAGCCGGTCGAAGAGCGCGCCCAGGGCGAAGTCCGTCCAGGACACCTCGCCGAGGTACGGGTCGGACGGGAAGCGCGCCGCCCATTCCGCCGGCGCCCCGTAGACCACGTGCGGATCGTAGACGTGCACCCACGAGAACCACTTGCCCGGCTGCTTGCCGATCCAGTCGAGCGCGGACGCGACCACCGCGTCGGCGCGCCGCTCGCGCTCGCCGCTCTCGTCCGCCGCCGCGCTCAGACGGTCGTCGTAGACGTCGAACCCGGCGTCCAGTCCGAAGCGGCGGTCGAGCGGGAAGCCGCCGACGAAGGCGCCGGTGGCGAACCCCTGCGTCTTGAGCTGGGTCGCCGCGGTCGGCTGCGTCGCGGGAAACCGATAGCCGGTGTTGTCACGGATGCCGTGTTCGTACGGGTACCGCCCGGACAGGATGCTCGCGTGCGAGGGCAGCGTGACCACCGCGTGCGCGTGCGCAAAGGTGAAGCGCGCGCCGTGCGCGGCGAGCCGATCGAGGTTGGGCGTCAGCGCGCGGCCGCCGTACGACCCGAGCGCGTCGGCGCGCAGGGTATCGATCGTGACGAGGAGCACGTTGCGATTGCCGTCGGCGCCCAGCACGAACGCCGGCGCGCGCAGCCAGCGCCACAGGCCGAAGGACACGAGCAACACGACGCCGAGGACCGCGAAGACCCGCCCGGCCTTCACGGCGCTGGGGCGCGCGGCTTCGGCTGGGCCAGCGCTTCGGGCGCGCGGGCTACTTGCCGCCGATATATGCCTTGATTTGCCCAATTTCCGCTCCAAAGAACGCGGGCGGCGCCGTGCGCACGTACTGCTGGCCGTAGGTCAGCGCCTCGTCGCGGCGGTCGGCCTTGGCCAACTCGAGCCAGAGGTTGTAGAGCGCGTCGAACTCCGCGCCGTCGAGTTCAACCGCGCGCTTCCACTCGTCGATCGCCGCGGCCTTGCCGCCCATCTGAAACAGGATGACGCCGAGCGTCGTGTGCGCCTTGGCGAGCGCCGGGTCGGCGAGGATCGCCTGGCGCGCGAACGTCTCGGCTTCCCGCAACCTTGAAGCGCGATCCTTGGCGCCAGGATTCGCGGGCAACTGGCGCAGCATCATCGACGCGATGTTCTGCAGCGCGAGGCCGTTGGTCGGATCGAGCGCCAGCACCTTCTTGAAAGCGCCGATGGCGTCGCCGTAGCGGCCGGCGGCGCCGTACGCGACGCCCAGCGAGTTCATCGCTTCCGCGTCGGCTTCGGGCAGGCCTTCGAGCAGCTTGATCGCCCGCGCCGGATTCACGCCGCTCTCGGCCAGATACAGGCCCAGCCGGATCCGCACATCCCGATCCGGGACGCCGTTCTGCAGCGCCTGCTCGAGCGTCGCGATCGCCGGCTCCACCTGTCCCGACTCGTAGTACGCGTAGGCCAGCTGGATGTAGGCGTCCACCGTGTCCGCGCGGCGCGTGATCACGCTGCTGAACAACGCGACGGCTTCCGCAAGCCGGCCCTGCTGAAAATGCTCGGTGGCGGCGTGCAGATCCCGATCGACCTCGACCAGGCGCTTGGGATCGTCGGCCTCGGTGTAGGTCGTGCGCGCGGGCGCGCTGCCCGTGATGTAACCGAGCGCGCGGAGGCTCCGGGCAACCTCCGCCGCTTCCCGGCCCGGGCGGCTCGGCAGCGCCGTGTCGTAGCCGCGCAGCACGTTGGTCAGCAATTGCACGCGGCCGGCGGACTGCTGCGCGAGGTTCCGTTCCTCCTTCGGGTCCGCCGCGAGGTCGTACAGCTCGACGATCGGCAGGTCGATGTACTTGTCGCGCTCGACCACCACGCCGCGCAGCGGCGCCCAGCCCCGCACGAGGTTGTAGGTCATCGACTCGAAATAGGCCGGCCGATCGGCGCCCGTCCTCGTTCGAATCATTTCCAGGAGGGACGATCCCGACAGTGAGGCGGGCGGGGCCGATCCCGCGGCCGCCAGCACCGTGGGCGCGATGTCCACGTGCCTGACCGGCCCGTCGATGACCGTGCCTCGCGGCCGGCGCCCGGCCGCCGGATCGACGACCGCCACAATCAACGGCACGCGCAGCGTGGCTTCATACGCGAACATGCCGTGCGTCAGCTCGCCGTGCTCGCCCAGGCTCTCGCCGTGATCGGACGTGACGACGACGAGCGTCGGGCGGGAGAGCGTCGCCAGGCGATCGAAGAGCGGCCCGAGCGCGCGGTCCACAAACGCGACTTCGCCGTCGTACGGCTGGGCGGCGTACTGGGCGAGCAGGTCATCGGGCGGCTTGTACGGCGAATGCGGGTCGAACAGATGCACCCACGAGAAGAACCGCGTGGACTGCTGCCCGATCCAGTCAACGGCGCGCGGCACGACGACGTCCGCGCGGCGTTCCGGCATCGAAAACGACGTCGCGCTGGTCATCTCCGGCAACCGATCGTCGTAGACGTCGAAGCCGGGCGTGAGGCCGAACCGCTTGGTGAGCGGGAAACCGGCGACGAAGGCGCTGGTCGCAAACCCCTGCGCCTTGAGCCGCGTGGCGAGCGTCTCGGTGCCGTCCTTCACGCGGAAGCCGCTGTTGTCCCGCATGCCGTGCTCGTAAGGCAGGCGGCCCGTGAGGATCGACGTGTGCGACGGCAGGGTGACGACGGCATGCGCGTGCGCGAAGGTGAAGCGCGCGCCCGAGGCCGCCAGTCGATCGAGGTTGGGCGTCGCGGCGCGCCCGCCGTACGCGCCGAGCGCGTCGGCGCGCAGCGTGTCGATCGTGACGAGGAGGACGTTGCGATCCGCGGCCGGTTCGAGGACGAACGCCGGGGCGCGCTGCCACACGAGCACCACGCCGGTGACGATGACGGCGGCGATGATGAGCCCGCCGATCCACCGGCGGGAAGGGCCGCGCGACGCGACGGGTTCAGGCGCGGCCGGTTTGGCCGCTCGGGACGTCCTGCGCTTCGCCACGCCTCATTTTGGCGCGAAATGGCTCGCGTGCGTCGTCAGGCCAGGCCGCCGGGTCATGCCGACGTCCACTTGCTTCACGTTGGCCGACGAGTCGGGCCGCTTGTAGGTCACCTCGTACTGCGACGCAAGAATGTCGGCGTAGGTCTTGAGCATGTTCTCGATGGCCGAAGGACCGATCAGGAAATCCCTGCGGCCGCCGCTCACCTGGGTCAGCTTGTTCAGCACGATGTCCCGGCTCGGGTTGCGCAGCGCGCCCTTCTGCAGGGACACGGCCCAGAGCGTCGCGCTCGATGCCCCCAGCCCGTCGACGATCTTCTGGGGTTCCTGACGGCTCTCTTCCTCGCCTGGTTCGATATTAATCGACACGATAGCCCGTCGTTGACTCGGCGCCTTCGCCAGAGCCTTCGAGGCCTCGACGAGCGCTTCGAGCAACACGGACCCGGCGTCCGGCTTCGGGAACAATCGTCCGATGCCCTTTTCGACGTCGCTGAGTTTTGTTGTGAATTTGGTGATCGGAATCGCGGCCTGGCCGAATTCCATGAGCGCGATCTGCGTGTCGGGACTCGACGCGGACATCTTGCGGACGAATTCACTCAGCGATCCTCGGATGTCGCGGATCAGCTCCGTCCCGCCCGACGAGGTTTCCCGGCCCATCATTCCCTGATTGCCCGCTTGCCGCGTCGTGTCGGCGAGGATGTACAGGTAGAGCGGCTGGGCGGCGGGCTTCACGCCGACCACCTCGCGCATCACGTTGTCCTCGCGCACGGCGAAGTCCGCCAGGATCAGGTCCTTCACCGGTTTGCCCGTCGCATCGGCGACGCCGACGAAGACGGTCTTGTCGGTGCCCTGCGTCCGGGCCGCGACCGCAGGCAGCAAGGCGAGGACGAGCGCAGCGACGAACAACACAGCCCCGAACCAGTGCCGAGAAATACGCGTGCTCATAGGAGGGACCCTCTCGTTCGTAGTATAGACCTCAGCTGCAGGGCCAAAGTCAGATTGGGCGCGAGCGCCAGCGCGGCCTCCGTGTGAGTTCGAGCATCCGCCAGCCGTCCTAACTTGAGCTCGCAGTAGGCCAGGTGCGCGAGCGAGTCCGCGTTGCGCGGGTCGAGACCCGCCGCCTCGGCCAGCTCCCGCGCCGCTTCTTCGAAGCGCTCGAGCACCAGGAGGTTCAACCCGAGTTGCTGGCGCACGCTCGCCTGGTCCGGCCGCATGACGGCCGCGCGCAGAAAGAACGGCGTCGCGACCTCCGGCGCCTTGACGGCCGACGCGAGACGGCCCACCCGCAGCCACACCTCCACGTCGTCCTCATCACTCGGCGCGATGCGGGCGATGACTTTTGCGGCCGCGGGGAAGTCGCCGACCGCCTCGAGCGCGAGCGCAAGGTCGTAGCCCGCGAGCGGCACCCGCGCGCCGGCGTCCACGCCGCGCGTCAGGTGCGGCACCGCGTCCTTCGCACGGCCGGCCTGCAGGAGTGCTTGTCCGAGCACGTAGGCCACGACCGGCTCGTTGGGATCGGCCTCCCGCGCGCGTTCGAGATGCGCGAGCGCCGCAGGCGTCTGCTTCATCAACATTAGTTGCCGTCCGACGATGTAGTCCGGAATGCCGGGACGGGGCGCGCCGGGCCTGAGCTTCCGCACCCATTCTTCCGCTTCGTCGTACCGGCCACGGATGACGAGCTGCTCCGCCAGTCGCAGGCCCTCATCCCAGCGCCCATCCTGATAGCCGTGCCGCCAATTGGCCAGGGTGGCCAGCACGGCGAGCGCGGCGACCGGCGCAATCAGCGCGGTCACGCGCCTGGCCGCAAGGGCCGTCCACGCGAAGTCGATCGCGGCGCCGGCGCCGATGGCGAGCGGCACGAGCAAGGGCAGCCGGTAGCGCTCGGCGACGAAGAATGCCGCGACGCCCACGGCGTAGGCCGGCACGAACGACAGCCAAATCAGGTAGTTTGTCCGCCGCGTTCGTGGCGCCGCGAAGACCAGGCCGACCAGGCCCAGGGGCGCCAGGAGCCAGGGTCCGATCGCGTAGAAGCGCAGCATCGTAGGGACGTCATAGGCGTAGAACGGGTAGCTGAACGGCAACGC
>JANOGJ010000597.1:0-1529 GCA_031405995.1 Acidobacteriota bacterium | reverse complement strand
CCCTTGCGACACTGTACCTCTTCAAGGAGCCGCTCCCGGCGGTCCTCGAGCGAGAGATCATGGACCCGATCGGCGCCTCGTCAACCTGGCACTGGGAGCCGTACGAGAACGCCTACGTGACGATTGACGGCAAGAAGATGCCGTCGATCCCCGGCGGCGGTCACCACGGCGGCGGCATGTTCATCAACGCCTGGGACATGGCGCGCTTCGGCTACCTGTTCCTCAGCAACGGCAAGTGGGGCAGCCGCCAACTCATCTCGGAGAAGTGGATTGGGATGGCGAAGTCGCCGGGCCCGGCCAATGGCGCCTACGGCTACATGAACTGGTTCCTGAACCTGCCGCAAGGCGTCTCGGCCACGGATCCGGGACGCCGGATGTATCCGGCCGCGCCGCCTTCGGCGGTCGCGTTCCGTGGCAACGGCGAGAACCTGATCTACGTTGACTGGGACAACGATCTGGTGGTGGTCGTGCGCTGGGCGGGGCGATCGGCGGAGTTCTTCGGGCGGGTGGTCGCAGCTATCGTTCGATAGCGTCTGCGAGTGGCGGAGGTCGTTGCCGCCAGTCGCCCAATGATCAATAACCAATGCAATGGCCAATAACCAATGGCCAATGGCCCGATTCGTCTAACCACCCCTCGTGTGCATTTCGAGGTGCGCGTCTTTCTTGAGGACGCTGACAGGGATGTAGCTGCCCCGACCGCGCACCGACAGCCGTTCTTCCGCGCCGCGGTCGGCGCGGCCTTCCCACACCGCGCGCACCAGGTTGAGCAGCGTCTCATGCGGCGCGCCGGCGCGCAGCGGGCGGCGCAGGTCCGTGCCGTGCTGGGCGTACAGGCACAGCAGGAGCACGCCGTCGGCGGTCAGCCGCGCGCGGTCGCAGCTCCGGCAGAATGGCTGTGACGTCGACGCGATGATGCCGAAGGTCGTGCCGTCCGCGAGGCGGAAGCGCGTGGCCGGCGCCGACGACCGCTCGCCGAACGGGGCGATGGGGCCGTACCGATCTTCGAGGCGCGTGAGCATCTCTCGCTGGGAGACGACCTTGTCGGCGCGCCAGGCCGTCGCGCCGCCGACATCCATGTATTCGATGAACCGCACCTCGCCGCCCACCGCGCGCCCGAACTCGATGAGGTCCGAGAGCTCATCGTCGTTGTCGCCGCGCGTGACGACCGTGTCGAGCTTCAGCCCGTCAAAGCCGGCCCGCCGCGAGGCCTCGATGCCGGAGAGCACCGCGGGCAGGGCGTCGATCCGCGCCAGCCGCAGAAAGCGATCGCGGTGCAGCGTGTCGAGGCTGACGGTCACGCGGTGCAACCCCGCGGCCTTCAGGTCCGGCGCGGCCGCTTCGAGGAGCACGCCGTTCGTCGTGAGCGCCAGGTCCTGCAGCCAGGGCCGGTCGGCCAGCTGCGCGACGAGTGAGGGCAGGTCCCGCCGCAGGAGGGGCTCGCCGCCGGTGAGTCGAACACGGTCAACGCCGACTTCGGCCAGGAGATCGGCGAGCCTCGCCATCTCCTCGAACGTGAGCACATCCTCGCG
>JANOGJ010000586.1:0-2462 GCA_031405995.1 Acidobacteriota bacterium | reverse complement strand
AATTGAAGAAGGCGGCCCACATGACGGCCTGCAGCGGCGAGAGGACTCGCGTCGAGACCACGGTCGCGATCGAGTTGGCGGCGTCGTGGAATCCGTTGATGTAGTCGAAGACCAGCGCGGCGATGATGATGACGACGATCGTCGTGAGCGCGACGTCCACCGGATTACCCGTGCTTCACGACGACGCCTTCAATCAGATTCGCCACATCCTCGCAGCAGTCGGTGATCAGCTCGAGCATGTCGAAGAGCTCTTTCCACTTGATGATCATGATCGGATCCGACTCGGTCTCGAAGAGATTCCGGATGGCCTCCTGGTAGGCGCGGTCGGCCTCGTTTTCGAGCCGGTTGATCTCGACGGCGTGCGGCTGCACCGGACGCTTCGCGGCGAGGGCGTCGAGCGCCGTGTGGAGCGAGCCGGCCGACGAGGAGACCGTGTGCGCGAGCTCGCGGGCGCCGGGACGGATCCGCTCGATCTTGTAGAGGCGCACCAGGGTGGCCGCGTGATCGATGGCGTCCATCACGTTGTCGAGCGCGGAGGCCAGCGCGTAGAGATCCTCGCGGTCGAACGGGGTCACGAAGGTCCGGTGCAGCCGCTGAATCGTGTCGTGCGTGAGCGTGTCGCACCGGTGCTCGGCGTCCTTGATCCGGTCGGCGATGCTCGCGTCGGGCGGATCGGTCGCGAGCATCTGCTCGAGCAGGCCCGCCGCGCCGCGGATCTCCTCCGCCATGCTGTTGAACTGCCCGAAGAACTGCTGGTCGCGGGGGTAGAAGCTGAACCGCCAGGCCACCGTCACCTCGTCGAGGCGAAACTGTAGCAAAGATAGCGTAACGAAGATATGACGCCTGAGGCGTAACGGGTAATTAACGCCCGCGTCATCGGGCGGAAACTCCAGCTATTTAGACTCAAAGGCCTAAGATGGCCGCTGCCGCCCCTCCGCGCATCCTGGTCGTCGAGGACGAAGACGATATCGCCAGGCTGATTAAGCACGCGCTCGAGCGCGGCGAGGCCGCGTCCGTGGTGGTCGTCTCGAGCGGCGAGGCGGCGCTCAAGGCCGTCGCCGACGCGCCGCCGGACCTGGTCATCCTCGACCTGAATCTGCCTGTCCTGGATGGGATCGAGGTCTGCCGCCTCATTCGATCACGGCCGGCCACGGCGGCCCTGCCGATCATCATGCTGACCGCGCGGACCGGCGAGGCCGACCGCGTGTCCGGCCTGGACATGGGCGCCGACGACTACGTGACCAAGCCGTTCAGCCTGCGGGAACTCGCCGCGCGGGTGCGCGCGGTGCTCCGGCGCAAGCCGGGCGGCAAGGTCCCGGGCATGTCGCTCTATCGCGGCAAGCACCTGGTGGCCGATTTCGACGCCGTGGCGGTGACCGTGGACGGCGACCCGGTCCGCCTGACCCGGCGGGAGTTCGAACTGCTGCGCTGCCTCGTGGAGCATCGCAACCGCGTCCTCTCACGCGATCGGCTCCTCGAACGCGTGTGGGGCTACGAGCAATTCATCGAGACGCGGTCGGTGGATGTACACGTCGGCCGGCTGCGATCCAAACTGGGCCCGGCCGGGCCGCAGATCGAAACCGTCGTCGGGCTGGGCTATCGATTCGTGGAGTGACGGCCGCCTTACGAACTTCGCTTCGCCGCCGGATGCGCGCGCTCGAACCCTTGTATGGCACGTTCGACGCGATGCCAGTCCGTGAACTTCGACGTCCGCACCACCCGGCTGTCGTGCTCCTCGCGCAACTCCCAGCCCACGGGCCCCCGGGTAATCGTCACGCGCTTCGTGTGGCCGGACTCATTGTGCTCGTAGGTCACCATGGCGGACTCCCTCACTGACTTTGCGAGCGACGTACATACCCTAGTCTTGCCCGAAGACGTGTGTAAACTCTCTGTAACTTCCTGATCTCATACAATGCCCTCCATGACGGAGGTGCTCACGATCGTGCTCGGCGGCGGCCGGGGCACGCGCCTCTTCCCGCTGACGCATCCGCGATCGAAGCCCGCGGTGCCCTTCGGCTGCCGCCGCTGACCGCCGCCGAGGCCTGGGCCCAGAGCGACTTGCCGATATAGTCGTTGCCGCCGTTCTGGCTCTGCCAGCTATGGAAGGCCTCGTGGGCCAGCAGGAGCTTGCCTTCGGGGGTGAGGTCGCCGTTGCTGTCGATGTAGGTCGTCACGTTGCCGTTGGAATCGGTCTCCGACTTGGGGATGTAGATGTCGTTGCCCAGGGTGTGCGCGGCGATCCCCACCCTGGTGCTGATGTTGTCCACATGGACGCGGATGGAGTCGACATCGATGGAGTCGCCGTAGACCGAGCGGAGGTATTCCTTTTCGTCGTCGGTCAGGGGGCGGGAAGGCTCGTGGAGGAAGAGGGTGTTGCCGATGATGTTGACCGCGGCCTGGGTGCCGATCATGAAGTTGTCGACGCACATGTTGGCGAAGCTGACGTAGGGATGGGCGAAGGC
>JANOGJ010000581.1:0-1872 GCA_031405995.1 Acidobacteriota bacterium | reverse complement strand
GTGCCGGGTCCGCCGACGCGATGAACGCCGCGACGGCGGCCGCCGCCCGCGTCACGCCTTCAGGCGGCGCGCCCGTCAACTCCGCGAGGTGGTCCTCGATGAAACGCGTCCACATCCGGCCTGCCCGGACGTCAGGGTGATCCAACAGGGCGCTGAGAAACGCGAGGTTGTGCCGCAGACCGAGGATCTCGTACCCGGCCAGGGCACGTCGCAGCCGGCCGAGCGCCTCGTCTCTGGTCGCGCCATGGGCGATGACCTTGGCCAGCAGCGGGTCGTAGTAGACCGTGACGGCGCCGCCTTCGATCACGCCGGAATCGACGCGCACGCCTGGTCCGGCCGGCTCGCGGTATCGCAGCAAGCGGCCGGTCTGGGGCAGCAGCGTGCGCGAGTCCTCGGCGTAGACCCGCGCTTCCATCGCGTGGCCGGTCGCGGTGATGGCCTCCTGCGAGAAGGGCAGTGGCTCGCGCCCGGCAATCTGCAACTGCAGCCTGACGAGGTCCAATCCGGTAATCGCCTCCGTCACCGGGTGCTCGACCTGCAGGCGCGTGTTCATCTCGAGGAAATAGAACTTCGCCGCGTCGCCCTCGCCCTCGACCAGGAACTCGACGGTGCCGGCGTTCACGTAGCGCACCGCGCGCGCGGCGGCGATGGCCGCGGCCAGCAACTGCTCGCGCACCTTCGGGGCGAGCCGCGACGCCGGCGCCTCCTCGATCACTTTCTGATGCCGGCGCTGTAGCGAGCACTCGCGCTCGAAGCAGTGCACGACGTTCCCGTGCGTGTCCGCGAGAATCTGGACTTCGATATGCCGTGGCCGATCGATGAGCCGTTCGACGTAGAGCGCGCCGTTGGCGAACGCACGTTCGGCCTCGCGCCGCGCGGAGTTCACCGCCTCGGTCACTTCGGCTTCTGTTCGCACGACGCGCATGCCCTTGCCGCCGCCGCCCGCCGCCGCCTTGATGAGCGCGGGGAAGCCGACCTCGCGGACAGCCGCCGCAATCGCTTCTGCCGTCTGCGCGCGCGGAATGGCGCCGGGCACCACGGGCACGCCGGCCTTGGCGACTGCCTCCCGCGCGCCGCTCTTCGATCCCATCCGCCGCATCACGCCGGCCGGCGGTCCGACGAACGTCACGCGCGCGGTCGCGCACGCCTCCGCGAAGTCAGCGTTCTCCGACAGAAACCCGTAGCCGGGATGGACGGCGTCCGCGCCGCTCTGGCGCACCGCGTCGATGAGGCGGGGAATGCTGAGGTAGCTCTCGAGGGCCGGCGCCGGGCCGAGGGCGACGGCCGCATCCGCCATCCCGACGTGCGGCGCCTCGGCGTCCGCTTCCGAGTAGACGGCCACCGTTTCGAGGCCCATCGCGCGGCAGGCGCGGATCACGCGGCAGGCGATCTCGCCGCGATTGGCGACGAGCACGCGGCGAATCATGAATCGTGAGGGACCTTCGCCGGGTCTGAAGACCCGGCCTCCACGCGGACTTTCTCCCAGGAGGCCGGCCGCTTCTCGAGGAACGCGCGCATGCCTTCCTGGCCTTCCACCGAGACGCGCTGATTCGAGATCGCGACGACCGTCGTCGGCAGGCTGTCGGCCGGCGATCGGCCGTACACCGACGCGAGGAGCGCCTTGGTCGCCGCCACCGCGGACGGCGCGGTCTTGCGAAACTGCTGGACGTATTTGTCGACCGCGAGGTCCAGGCGTTCGGCCGAAACGACCTCGTGCACCAGGCCGATCTCCCGCGCCCGCGCCGCTGAAAAACGGGCGCCCGACAGGCACAACTCGCGCGCGGCCGTGAGCCCGATCTTGCGCACGACGTACGGAGAAATCATCGCGGGCAGGATCCCGAGCGTGACCTCCGTGAAGCCAAACACCGCGTC
>JANOGJ010000065.1:0-4003 GCA_031405995.1 Acidobacteriota bacterium | reverse complement strand
ACATGACCAATGCACACGGCGTCGCATCGACTCCTCGAAAGCCGCTCCGGCTGTGGCCCGGCGTGGTCGGCGGCGTGCTGCTGCTGTTGAGGTATGTCCTCCCTCTCGCCGGACCCGATTTCGCAATGGCCGCCGTGATGAGCGGAGTCCTCGGCGCCGTGATTGTCGTCCTGTGGTGGGTGTTCTTCAGCCGGGCGCGGTGGTTCGAGCGGCTGGGCGCCATCGCGGTGACGGCCGTCGCGATGGCCGCGATAGCCCGCGTCATCCACCCGTCGGTTGCGGGCGGAATGATGGGGCTGATGTTCCCCATTGTCGCCCTCCAGACCGTAACCCTCGCCTTTGTCATGTCGGCGGTGGCCACGCACCGGCTTCCTGACGGACTTCGTCGCGCGACGATGGTCGGGGCGATTGTGCTCGGGTGCGCTGTGTGGACGATCCTGCGGACCGACGGCATCCTCAGCGGCGGCGCGCAGTTGGCGTGGCGTTGGACGCCGACGGCGGAAGAGCGCCTGCTTGCTCGAGCTGTCGACGTCCCGCCCGCGCCTCAGCCGGCAGATGGAGGCCGGGTCTTTAGACCCGGCGACAAGGGCGGGACTGAAGTCCCGCCCGCCATTGGGACCGACAAAGCCGGGACTAAAGTCCCGGCCTCCATTAAGGAAGTCCCGGCCTCCATTGAGAGAGAGCCCGAGTGGCCTGGCTTTCGCGGGCCGTCGCGCGACGGCGTGATTCGCGGCGTGCGCATCGAGACCGATTGGGCGAAGTCGCCGCCGGTCGAGATCTGGCGTCGGGCCATTGGACCGGGCTGGTCGTCATTCGCCGTGCATGGCGATTTTCTTTATACGCAGGAGCAGCGAGGCGAGGAGGAGATGGTCGCGTGCTACCGCGTCTCCACGGGTAAGCCGGTCTGGATGCATCGCGACAAGACGCGGTTCTGGGAGTCGAATGCAGGCGCCGGTCCGCGCGGCACGCCGACCTTGAGCCACGGTCGCGTGTACACGTTCGGCGCGACCGGGATCCTGAACGTGCTCGACGCGGGCAGCGGCGCCGTCGTCTGGTCGCGCAACGCCGCGGCGGACACCAAGATCGAAGTCCCGATGTGGGGTTTCGCGAGCTCGCCCCTGGTTGTCAACGACATCGTGGTTGTCGCGACCGCCGGCACGCTCGCCGCCTACGACATTGCGACCGGCAACTCTCGCTGGACGGGCCCGAAGCACACGTTCAGCTACAGCTCGCCACACCTCGCGACGTTCGACGGCGTCGCGCAGATTCTTCTGTTGAGTCCGCCCGGCGCGGTCAGCGTCGCGCCTGCTGACGGCGCGGTGCTGTGGGAGCACACCTGGGACGGCGGCGCGATCACGCAGCCCGCCCTCACCGCCGAGGGCGACGTCCTGATCAACTCGATCGCCGCGACCGGTGGACAGGGCGTACGGCGCCTGAGCGTGAAACGCGGGCCCCCCGACTCCGCTCGGGGCAGGCCTGCCGAATGGACAGTGACCGAACGCTGGACAACAACCGGGTTGAAGCCGTACTTCAGCGACTTCGTCATCCACAAAGGTCACGCGTACGGCTTCGACGGCAGCATTCTCGCGAGCATCGACCTCGCCGACGGCAAGCGCACGTGGAAGGGCGGGCGCTACGGCGAGGGCCAGCTGATCCTGCTGGCCGATCAGGACGTGCTGCTGGTGCTGTCGGAAGAGGGCGATCTCGCGCTGGTCAGCGCGACACCCGACAAGTTCACCGACGTGGCGCGGTTCCCCGCGATTGAGGGCAAGACCTGGAACCACCCGGTGCTGGTCGGTGACGTCCTGCTGATCCGCAACGGCGAGGAGATGGCCGCGTTCCGGCTGAAGCTCGCGGGGCGGTGACGGTGTGCGAGAGTGGATAGAATAGCCGCGTCATCGTGCTGCTCGTGCTCCTGCTGCTGGCCGCGACGTCGCCGGCTCCGGCACAGGCGGTACCGCCGCCCTTACAGCAACACCCGGTCCCGGAGCCCGCGCGCTGGCAGTGGCGCTTCGACGGGAATTTGATCGCCGGCTTCAACTATCAGTACCGCAAGTTCTGGGACTTCCGGGCAGTCGAGTCCCAGAACTGGTTCATGGTCGCGGGCGATCGGGCGGCCGGGACTGGCCGCTTCTCGATCACCACGATGTTCTCGCTCGAACGCCTGACGATGAGGCGGCTGGGATCGCCGCAAGTGTTTCAGACCGGCGAGACGCTCGACGGCGGGCCGCTAATCGACTATCAGCACCCGCACGACTTCGTCATGAACCTCGGTGGCCGGTTCGATCGGCCGGTTGGCCGGCTGTCGACGTATCTCGGCGTCTACGTTGTCGGCGAGCCCACGATCGGGCCTGTCCCGTTCATGCATCGCGCGTCGGCGGACGGCAACCCGCAGGTGCCGCTTGGTCACCACTTCTTCGATGCCACGCACATCACGCCTGGCGTGTTGAAGGGTGGCGTTCGCGCAGGCCCCGCCAGGTTCGAGGCCTCGTGGTTTCGGGGAAGGGAGCCGGACGAGAATCGATGGGATCTTGACCTCGCGCGCCCTGATTCCTGGGCCGTGCGAGGGTCGTGGAGCGCCGGGCCTTGGACCGCGCAGGTGTCGGGCGGGCACTTCACGCAACCGGAAGCCTTTGAGCCGTACGACACCGAGAAGATCAACGCGTCCGTGTCCTACACCGGGACGCTGCGCGGCCGCCCGCTCGCGACGACGGTAGCCTGGGGACAGAAGCGCGAGTTCTACGGCATCAAGGACGCGTACCTGGCGGAGGCGTCATGGCAGCCCTCGGCGCGGGTCACCCTGTACACGCGAGGGGAACTCGTCGTGAAGAACATTCTGACCGCGGGCGGCAACCATCCAATCGGATTCACGCACCCGCACATCAACTCGCGCCTCGGCGCGTTGACGATCGGCTGGATGCGGGAGGTGGCCCGAGGACGATACGGCCAGGCCGCCATTGGCGGCGATGTGACCGGCTATCTCGTGTCCGTGAACCTTGCCGACAGCTACGGGCAACCGTGGTCGTTCCACGCATTCTTGAGGCTTCGGCCCGCGAGCCGGCCTGTTACTCACCCGCACTAAACTGAGCAGCTCGTTGGCTTGACTCCGTCGGAAGACCTACATGATACTGCCCGGGCAATGCAGCGGCGATTTCCTCGCGCCTTCGCTGCCGGCAGCCTGGCCGCGACGCTCGTCATTGTTCCGCTGCTGCCAGGTGAGCATGTCCACGAGGAATCGGCTTCGGACCGGCATGTGGTTCACCGGCACGCGACGGCTGAAGCTGCTGATGCCGGGCCCGTGGATGTCGCCGAGCACCTCGCATCAGCCGTCGATTTGACCGCGGCCTATCTCACGGCACGTTCCGTGTCCTTGCCGTTGCCTCTCGCCCGGCCCGTGCCCTGGCGCGTCCCGCCGTCGATCACTGTCGGTTCGGCGGTGCCCGGTGTGCCTGATCCCCGGCCGCCCTTGAGTCCGCCTCGTCGATCGCTGCCCGCCCGCGCGCCGCCTGCCTGAATCCCGCCTCGCCTGTGCGATGGCGCGTCGGATCTGACGCGCCCTCTCTGATTTCTGCTTGTTGAAGGAGGCCTAATGTCGGCCCGCGTCGTGTCCAGATCCCTGACCCACGCCTTGCTGTTCGTTTGTGCTGCCGGCGTCGTGCCCGTAGCGACCGTGACGGCACGAACCTCGCCGCCGCAATTGCCGGCCCGCGCCGAATGGACGCTCGAGGACGTGCTGACGGCCGCGTTGGCCCAGCATCCCCTGGTTGACGCGGCCCGGGCGCGGCTGACCGCCGCGGAAGGGAGGCGGCTGACCGCGAGCGTCTTTCCGAATCCGGCGGCGACCTATTGGATCGAGAACGCGTCGTTCCCGGGACGCAGTTCGCCGACGGGCCTGGATCGTGAGTCGTCTGTCTACTTCACGCTGCCGCTCGAGCCGTTCCTCCAGCGAGGTTCGCGGGTCGCTCAGGCCAGCGGCGAGATTCGCGCGGCGCACGCGTCGGTG
>JANOGJ010000508.1:0-2137 GCA_031405995.1 Acidobacteriota bacterium | reverse complement strand
CGCGCCACGCGTTCTCCGGCTCCTGAAAGAACGACTCGACGAACTGGTACGTGTGAAACCCGGGCGTGGCCGCCTCGGACTGCCCTGCCCCACGGGGGACCGAGACCGCATTCGTGAGATGGACGAAGTCGGCGAACGTGAGGTCCGGATAACGCGGATACGTCCGGCGCACGACGTCGACCGGCCCGAACATCTCGGGCAGCCGGCGCCACCAGGCGAACTCGAACTGCGACGCGTAGCGGTCGTAGGGGCTGCGCACGGTGGCGACGACGGTGCGGTCGCGGAACTGCGGGGGGATGTCGGCGCGGCGCCCGTGCTGGTGCCGGCCGCCGATCAGGATCTTGAGGACGCGCCCCGGACCGGGATCGGGCAGGCGCGCCTCCTGCCCCGGCTCGAGTAGCACGGTCTCGACCCGATCGCCCAGCGCCTCATGGAGGCGCGACAGAATCGCGGCCACGAACGTGCCGCCGGTCTTCGGCTGGTGCAGGAAGACGAACTGGCTGGTGACGAACATTCGTCAGGACGTCGGGTGTCTCTTCCGAATGCGCTCTCGCGGAAAAGACACCCGACGTCTTATTTCTTGACCACGCGCACGTCGGCCACCCGCCACACGCTCGGCTCTTCGCCGGGGCCCGGCGCGTAGACGAATTGCAGGTAGAAGACCTGCCCGGCGAACTCGCTGAGGTCTACGTCCACCGGCGTCCAGTCGCCGCCCGGCGGCACGGCCGCGAGCGTGCGCCACGAGACGCCGTCCGCGCTCACCTGCACCTCCGCCGAGGCCATGGCGCTGGAGATCAGGGACCAGAAGCTGAGCCGCCCGTCGGCGATGCCGTCGAGATCGATCGGCCGCTGCCACCTGAGCGACTGGCGGCCGCGCAATCCCTCCGACATCGCCGTCCACTCCGGCACGCCGTCGTCGAACGACGCGCGGACGCGCGAGAAGCGCGAGGCCGATCCGGACCCGGATGCGCGCGCGGGCTGCGCGACCCGACCCGCCCGACCGCCCGACCCGGCGTCACCGGCCCCACCAAGCTTGAAGAACGGCGGCTGGACGGTTTCGACCGGCTCCAGACACTCCGTCCCCGCCATGGTGGCGCCCGGCGTCCGCTTCAAGCTCGCGTTGTCGAGTTGAATCCACTGCTCCAAACCGGTCGTCGCCGGATAGATCGACAACGTGGCATTCGTCCAGGCCTCCGTGGCGCGCATGCGCACCTGGTACGTCGAGAGCGGCAGGCCGGGCGGCAGCCAGAACGTGCACGCCGTGAGGTCGCTGAAGTCGTTGTCGTGGACGATGGCCGTCACGCGCTTGCGGAGCGCGCTGGTGTTGCCGAGGTCGAACGTCGCGGTCAGGAACTCGTTGACGACGGTGGCCGCGCCGGTCGCCTGCAGGATCACGCCTCCGGGCGCGACGCCGCTCGTCTTGATGAACTGAAACACGCCGTTCGTGACCTGGCCGGTGATGTTCGGTTCGAACGCCATGGCCCACGGCGCGAGCGCGCCGGTGCCGAAGGTGCCGTTCGTGAGCAGGTTCGGTCCGTCAGGGGCGCCGGGCAGCACGGGCAGCGGCGACGTCGGGTCGACGCAATCGGTGCGGACGTTGGACCCATTCGGGTTGAAGCCGAGCGACACGTTGTCGAGCTGGTAGTAGCCGCCGTGCGTCACCGAAGTGCCGGTGCTGGCCGCGTAGAAGTAGATGGCGGCGTTGGCCCAGGGCCGGGTGGTGTGCGTGCGCATCCGGTAGGTGCGCATGGGCGCGGCCGGCGCCAGCCAGAACGTGCACACGGTGATGTCGCTGAAGTCCGAGTCAATCATCAGCACGCTGACGCGCTTGCGGATGCTGCTGCTGTTGCCGAGGTCGAACACCGCCTCGAGCGGCGTGCCCGCGACCGCGATGCCGGTGTTCTGGAAGATGGTCGCCTGCGTCGCTGAATTGCCCGCCCGGGTCCACTCAAAGACACCGGCGTTCACCCGCTGCTCCATGTTGCCGACCGGGTTCTCGAACGTGAGCCAGCCCGTGGTGTCCCCGGTCGCGAACGTTCCGTTCGTGATGAAGTTCGCGGGCACGACGTTGAGGATGGCCGAGTCGCTCGTCGAGCCGGTTCCCGCCGTCGCGATGACCCGGTACAGGTTGTTGTTC
>JANOGJ010000505.1:0-3402 GCA_031405995.1 Acidobacteriota bacterium | reverse complement strand
GGGGGGCCTCCGGGCTTCCGGACGGTCCTACCCTTCGTGTCCTTCGTGCCCTTCGTGGTTCAAGATTTGCCCCATTTACAGGCTTGTTTGCAGGGGCCGTCACGCGGATATAATTCCGCGTCCATCGTGACCACACCGGGCCCACTGCGGTTCAAGATCGCGGACGAAGCGGCGGAACTCGAGCAGGTCTTCCGGCTCGGGTACGACACGTTTGTCGACGAGATACCCCAACATTCGCCTAACGGCGACCGGCAGCACGTCGACCGGTTCCATGGGGAAAACACCTACGTCATCGCCCTACAGGGGAGCGAGGTCGTGGGGATGATCGCGCTCCGGGGCGAGCGGCCGTTCTCGCTCGACCAGAAGCTGGACAACGTCGACGCGTTCCTGCCGACCGGCCGCCGGGTCTGCGAGCTGCGCCTCCTGGCCGTCCGGCCCGCCCACCGCCAGGGTGTCGTCTTCAAGGGGCTCGTGGACGGGCTGGTCCGGGAGGGCCGGGCGAGGGGGTACGACCTCGCGATCATCTCGGGAACACTGCGCCAGCAAAAGCTGTATCGTCATCTGGGCTTTGTGCCGTTTGGGCCGCGGGTGGGCACGGACGAGGCCCCGTTTCAACCGATGTACCTGACGTTCGAGGACTTTCTCGATGCGGCGCCCGGGATGGTGGGCGAGCCGGCCAGCTTTCTGCCCGGGCCGGTGCCGCTCGCCCCGAACGTCCGCGCCGCGTTCGGGCGCGCGCCGGCCTACCATCGAGACACGCGCTTCCGTGAAGAGTTCAGCCGCACGCGCGCGCGGCTCTCCGCGCTCGTCGGCGCGCCGAACGTCGAGATCCTGCTCGGGTCCGGCACGCTGGCCAACGACGCCGTCGCAGGCCAGATCTCACTGCTCGACGCGCCGGGCGTCGTCATCAGCAACGGCGAGTTCGGCGAGCGCCTGATCGACCAGGCGCGCCGCATGCGCCTCGTGCATGCTCCCGTCCAGTTTGGCTGGGGCGAGCCCATCGACTACACGCGCGTCACGCGCGCGATCGAATCCTCCCGCGCCCGCTGGCTCTGGGCCGTCGTCGGCGAGACGTCCACGGGCATGTTGAACGACGTCGCAGCGCTCAAGGCGATGGCGCGCGCGCACGGCCTGGCGCTCTGCCTCGACTGCGTGAGCGCGGTCGGCGCGGTGCCGCTCGATCTGTCCGACGTCTTCCTCGCCTCGGGCGCGAGCGGCAAGGCGCTCGCCTCGTTCCCAGGACTCTCGTTCGTGTTTCATGCCGAGGACGTCACGCCGCAGCCGTCTCGGTTGCCGCGCTATCTCGACCTCGGCTATTACGCCGAGAAGTGCGGCATCCCGTTCACGCATTCGTCGAACCTCATCGCCGCGCTCGACGCCGCGCTCGAACGCTTCGACACGCCCGCGCCCTTCGAGGAGATCGCCGAGCGATCGCGCTGGCTGCGCGGCAAGCTCAAGGACGCCGGGCTCCCGGTGCTGGTGGCCGACGAGCACGCGACGCCCGCGGTGGTGACGATTCCGTTCGACACGATCGGCAGGGCCTCGGCCGTGGGCGACGCGCTGCAGCGCCGCGGGCTGCTCGTGGCCTACCAGAGCGAGTACCTCGCCCACCGCAACTGGCTGCAGATCGGGTTGATGGGCGGCGTCCTGCCCGAGCAGCTCGATCGGCTCGTCTCCGTGCTTGAACGCATCGCCGAGCGCGAGCGGGCGCTGAGCCAGACCGCCGACCTGCCCGTCAGCGACTGATTCGCTTCCACCCGTGACTGGATCCGCGCGCGTCCGCCTGTTGTGGGGCGTCACGGCGCTCGCTGTCGTCTTCGGCCTCAAGCTCGCCGTGTTGTTCAGCCTGGGCCAGCACCCGCTCCTCGTGCCGGCCGGCGACCTCGACGGCGCCTACTACTCCCACCTCGCGGAGCGCGTCGCCGACGGTGACGTGTGGCTGCTCGAGTCCGACAGCTTCTTCGGCCAGCCGGCGCCGGCGTTCTTCGTCTCGCCGCTGTACATCTACGTGCTCGCGTTCTTCGTCAAGCTGGGCGGCTCGATTGACGCCGCGCGCTTCGCGCAGATCCTGCTCGGCACATGTGCCGTCGGCCTCGTCGCGCTCACGGCCCGGCGGTGGTACGGCGCCGCCGCGGGCTGGTGGGCCGGGCTCTTCGCCGGCGGATTCGGTTTGTTCACGTTCTACGAGATCCTGATCGTGCCGGCGTCGCTCGATCCGTTTCTGACGGCGCTCGATCTGTACCTCCTGACGCGCGCGCTGCAGTTTCAGAGGGAGGGCCGGGTCTTAAGACCCGGCCTCCAGTACGGCGCCGCGCTCTGGTGGGCAGCGGCCGGCGCGGCGCTGGGCCTGCACGCGCTCAATCGGCCGAACATGCTGATCGTGCTCGGCGGGTTGGCGGTGTTGCTGACTGTGCATGGGATCCTTCGTAGGGCGGGCTGGCCTGCCCCGAGCGCAGTCGAGGGGGCTGTAGCCCGCCGCGCGACCGCATTCGTCGCGGCCGCGGTCATCGTGATCCTCCCCGCGACCATCCGCAACTACCGCGCGACCGGCCAGTTCGTGCCGATCGCGTCGCACGGCAGCCTCAACTTTCTCATCGGCAACGGGCCCGACGCGGACGGGACGTTCGTCGCGGCGATGAACATCGATCCGAGCGTGCGCGGGCAGTGGCTCGACGCACCCCAAGTCGCGAAGGCGGCCCTCGGCAAGGACGGCGTCACGCCGGCCGAGGTCTCGAAGTTCTTTCGCGATCGCGCGCTTGGCTGGATCCGCGAGCATCCGCACGCCGAGCTGCGGCTGCTCGGCTGGAAGACGTGGTACGCGGTCTCGGCGGGGTTTTTAACGCTCAACCACAGCTATCCATTTTTTGCGTACGACCTCGGCGGGCCGCTCGGCTGGCTCGTCGTCGGGCCGGCGCTCGTGGTGCCGTTGGGTCTCATCGGCCTCGTGGTCGCGCGGCCGCGACGCGAGGCCGTGGGCGGGGGCTACTGGATCTGGGCGGCGTACGTGCCGCTCGCCATCGTCTCGGTGGTCGTCTTCTTTGTCACCGCGCGGTACCGGCTGCCGTTTCAGGTGGCGCTCTGCGTGGCGGCTGGCGGCGCGGCGGCGTGGGCGTGGGACCGCGCGCGCGCGGGCGCGTGGAGATCGCTTGCCGCCGCGGCTGTCGCGACGGCCGTCGTCGCGGTTGTCGTCCTGTGGCCGACGAGGCGCAACGACGGGCGTGGGGAGGAGCAGGCGCGGATGGGCCTGCAGGAGATCCAGACGGACCGTGTCATCGAGGGCGAGCAGTGGATCGAGAGGGCGGTGACGCGTCATCCGTTCCCGGGAGTCGTCCACTTGCGAGCGGGGCAGATGTACGAGTTGCGCAGCCAGTCCGGGCCCGCGCTGGTCCACTACCGCAAGGC
>JANOGJ010000488.1:0-1896 GCA_031405995.1 Acidobacteriota bacterium | reverse complement strand
CGCCAGTTCGCGATCGAAGGCGGCGTGCTGGTGTTGCTGGCGCTTGGGCTGGCCGTGCTCGTCACGCCGGCGCTCACCGCGCTGATCGTCCGGGTGCTGCCGCCGGAGATCACCGTGGGCCAGGACGTGGCGCCGGACGTGCGCGCCTTCGGTTTCGCCGCGGGACTCTCGGCCGTGGGATTGCTCCTGCTGACGCTCCTCCCGGTGGACCTGATTCGCCGCAGTTCTCCGCTCGGGCTGCTGCGCGGAGGGCTCGCCGGCGATGTTCGGCTTCAGGCAACACGGTTCCGCACGGTGATGTTCGTGGGACAACTGGCGATCGCCACGGCCCTGGTCTATCTGACCGGGTTGGCGCTGCACAGCTTCGTCAAGGTCAGCGAGGCGCGGCTCGGCTTTGATCCGGCGGGCATCGTCGCGATCCGAATGCCGCGTCCGGCCGGTCCCGTGCTGTCGCCTCCCAGCCAGCGGCAGGCCAGCATGGCCGCGCACCGTGAATTGGTGGCGGAGACACTCGCGTCGGTGCGCGCGCTGCCTGGCGTGGTGCATGTGTCGGGCAGCTACTCGTGGCCCCTGCAGCGCGAGGGGCTGGGCACGAGCCCGCTCGTCTCTGAATCCGATCCGGCGAGCCATCGTCTGATGGGACGGTTTGCGATGATTCTGCCGGGCTACCCGGGCGTGCTCGGCGTGCCGCTCGTCGCGGGCGCGGAGCCCTTGCCGGAAGAACTGGCGCCGACGCCGACCGGCCTTCGGCTTGGCCTGGCGAACCAGACCCTGGCCCGATACCTCGAGCCCTATGGCCCTCCCATCGGTCAGGTCGTGCTTCGTCGAGGGCAACGATCCCGCATCGTCGGCGTAATCCCGGACGTCATCCTTGATCGTGCGGACCGGCCCGTGGAGCCGACCCTGTTCACCTATCTCCCGCCGACGCAGGCCTCCGGCGTCGTCGTGCTGGCGAGGCTTGAAGGCGGGCGCAGCGCGGAGCAGGTGGGGATCCCGGCCGTGCTCGACCGCATCTGGGGCGCGCAGGCGCCACGCCCGTTCACGCTCGACGACACGGTGCGGCTGGCCACCGCCGACTTCCGGGCGCGAACGATGCTGCTCGGGCTCATCTCGGTGCTCTGCGTGCCCTTGACGATCATCGGCGTGGCCGGAGCTCTGCGCTACACGACGACGCAGCGAACGCGGGAGATCGCGATCGAATTGGCGATCGGCGCGGAACCGCGCGACATGGCGCGCCGCGTCGTGCGCCAGGCCCTCACCGCGGCCGCGATTGCGCTGGTGGTGGGCCTCGCAGCGGGCATGGGAATCGCCCGGTTCATGTCGGGGACATTGTTCGGCGTCGGCGTCGTTGACCCGTCCACGATCGTGGTGTCCGCCGTGCTGGTCCTGTCGGTCGCCTGGTTCGCGGCGCTGCTCCCGGCACGCCGCGCCGGCCGCATCAGCCCGGCACAGGCGCTCCGGGAACAGTGACGCGGTCGCTCTCGCTCACCTATTCCGATCCATCACCGCGCGAGACGTCGACGTAGCGGTACTCGCTGTCGCGCGTGACGTGCACCTGCCAAGGCCGGCAGCACACCTCGCAGTCCATCACCAGCGTGCCCGACACCTCGGGCTCCAGGTAGATTTCCAGATTCTCCCCGCAATACGGGCAGCAGACGTGAAACTCGGTCGCGTCAGGGTCGTCGGTCGGCATGAGTGAGAACGGCCCTAGCGCGTAGCGAACACGCGCGTCTTGCCGGCCGCGTCGAAGGCAATGATGTCGTAGCGGTCCTTCCGACCGCCCTCCATGCCCGGCGAGCCCATCGGCATGCCGGGAGCCGCGATCCCGAGGATCACCGGCTTCTGCTTCAGCATCTGCCGAATGACGTCGGCCGGCACGTGGCCTTCAACCGCATA
>JANOGJ010000474.1:0-1866 GCA_031405995.1 Acidobacteriota bacterium | reverse complement strand
GCGCTTTTCGCCGGCCTACTGGGAGGACGTCGATCTGTGCTTCAGCCTGCGCGAGGCCGGCTGGTCGGTCTGGTTTCAGCCGGCGTCGGTCGTCTACCACCTCGAGGGCCTCAGCGCCGGGACGAACGAAACGAAAGGCATGAAGCGGTTTCAGGCGGTCAATCGCGGCGTGTTTCGTGAGAAGTGGCCGGCGCGGCTGGCCGAGCAGATTCCGTTCGCGGAATCGAATCTCTGGTCGGCCTCGAGCCGCAACCGCGGGCCGGTCCTGCTCGTGCTCGACCACCTCGTGCCGATGTTCGACCGCGACGCCGGGTCGCTTTTCATGCACGAAGCGCTCACGCATTTCGCGCGCCAGGGGTACCGCGTGGTGTTCTGGCCCGACAACCTCTACCGCCTGCCGGGCTACGCGGAGCCGCTCGAGCAGCTGGGTATCGAGATCGTTTACGGCGATGTCGACCTCGCCGGCTTCCTGCGACGGATCGGCCGGCCGGTGGATGCCGCGATTGCGTACCGCGCCGACGTCGCCGCGCGCCATCTTGGCGCGGCGCGCCCGTACGCGAAGGCGCTCGGCTACATCGCCGTCGACCTCGAGGCGGTGCGGGAGACACGGCGGCGGGCGATCGAAGGGGCGCCGGGCACGGAGCCGGACGCGACCGCGCTGTGGCAGAGGGAAACGGCGGCCGTCACGCTGGCCGACGTCGCGGCGGCGCACAGCCGCGTCGAGCGTGTCCTGCTCGAGGAACTCGTGCCCGGCCGCCGGGTGTTCGAGCTGCCGCTGCCCGTCGCCCGCCTCAGCGCCGGACCGTTGTCATTCAGCGAACGCGCCGGCTTCATCTTTGTCGGCAGCACGCACCCGCCGAACATCGACGCCATCACGTACTTCGCCGGGGCCGTGTGGCCGCGCGTGCGCGAGGCGCTCGGCGACGTCACGCTCTCCGTCGTCGGCGAGGTCTGCCTGCGCGTGCCGGAGCTCGCCCGCCTTCCCGGCGTCGTGCTCGTCGGACACGTCGCCGACCTGGGCGAGTGGCTCGGCCGCGCGCGCGTGTTCGTGGCGCCGCTGCGCTACGGCGCCGGCATCAAGGGCAAGATCCTCACCGCGATGCACGCCGGCGTCCCCGTCGTCACGAGCGGCGTCGGCGCCGAGGGCATCGGCCTCGACCATCGCCGCTCGGCGCTCATCGCGGATGACGACGGCGAGTTCGCGCGGTGCGCGGTGGAGGCGTACACGACGCCGGCGCTGTGGGAGGCGCTGCGTCACGAGGCCCGCGCGCTCGTCTCGCGGAATCACTCCGCCGAGCCGTTCACGAACGCGCTGGATGAATTCGTCGAAGCGTTGTTGTCGGTTCGTGCGTAGATCTATCGCACACTCACCGACGTCACCGTCACGCATAACTCCCTGACGTCGCGGCTCTTCGGATCCCGGCGCGCCGGGACGAACGACGCGCTGCAGTCGACCACCAGGTGCACGCGCGGGTGCCCGTCGTCCGGCAGATCGCCCGACAGGCTGAACGCGCCGTTCGGCACGGCCACGATCGTGGGCGGCGCTGAGTTTGCGCGAACGACGATGCTGAGCGGCCGGCCGGTGAAGTACGAGGGGTCATGCCGGCCGAGAATCCTCCACGTCCGGTGCGAAGGCAAGCGGCCGAGCACAGCCTCGGCGTGCGGGCCGATCCACCGGCGGCCCGATTCCCAATCGAAGAAACCCGCGAGCAGTTGTCTGGCCGGGTGCCGCGCCGACGCGAAGTCGACGGCCGGGTTAAGCGTCGCCGGCTTCGAGGACGCCGCGCGCGATCCGCCGAGGTAGCCGAGCGCGCGCAGGTTGTCCCGCGTCTGGGTGTCCAGGCGACCGGCCTGCGGGGCCACGAT
>JANOGJ010000058.1:0-6376 GCA_031405995.1 Acidobacteriota bacterium | reverse complement strand
CCTCGCCCCGGATCAGTCCCGCCGTTTCGACGACGCTGGCTTTGAGCCATTCGAGCCGGCGCCCGGTGATGCTGCGCGAGACGTGGAGGAGGAGTGTCACGTCGATCGGCAGCGCCTCGACCGAGACCGCGCTGATCTTCTGCGGCACACCGTTGTCGAGGACCTCGAAATCCGCGGCCGTGAGGCCGGTGACGGGCGCGTTGCCCTTGCGCACCGACACGTTCATGCTGACCGCGTCGACGCGCGTCTGGAACACGGCCTGCTGTTGAGCAGCCGTGACGCCGGCCGCGAGACCCGCGGCCAGGCACACCCACAGAAGCACCCGAACACCGCGCGTCATTTCAGCGCCTGCCGCATCGCCTGCAGGAGGCCGGGGCCGTACCGGAAGTCGGCCGGCCAGTACAGCCACCAGGGGTCGTCGGGCTTCTCAGGCCGATTCAGCAGATCCTCGACGAGCCGGCCGGCGCGCGCCCGCTCGCCCTGTCGAAACAGCAGCGCGGCCAGCGCCATCGTCGCCGAGTGCGCGCCCGGCTTCAGGCCGAGCGCGGCCTCGTAGGCCTCGCGCGCCGCGTCGGCGCGGCTCAGCCGCTCGTACGCCTGTCCTCGAAAGAGCGACGCCAGGTAACGAAAGGCCGGATCGCGGGTCAGCGACATGACTTGGTCGAATGCGGCCAGCGCCTCATCGGTGCGCCCCAACTGCAATTCGACCCTGCCGAGACGCAACCAGGCCTCCTCGCGCAGGCCCGGGAGGTCGACGCCCGTGGCTTCGCGGTACGAGCGGGCGGCCTCGGTGTTGCGCTTGACGAGCTCGGCGGCGTCGACTTTCCCGGCGGTCACGAATCCCGCGGCGCTCACTTCCGACGCGACGGCCCGCTCGTACGACAGGCGGGGTTCAGTCGGGAACTGCATCTTGACGTGCAGGAGGTGTCCGCGGAGGCCGTCGGGATCGGCCGCGCCGCCGAACACCGCGAACGCCGCGAGGTGCCAGCGGCGCTCGAATTCTCCCGGCTTCGTCAGCCGGCGAATTTGCCGGCAGCCCCATTCGGCGAGCTTGGACGCCGACGGTCCCTGGTCGACGCGCGCGTAGGCGGCCTCGAGCGCGAAGGCCGCCAGCGCCCGGCGCCGCGCCTCGAGCGGGCCCTGGGCCAGCCAGTCTTTCGCGATCTTCTCCAGATCCTGTTCGAGCCGCCTCACGTCGGCGACGGTGCCAAGACGGCCCGCGACCTCGGCGTGCCGGCCCGCCGCGTAGTCGCGCACCCACTCGAGCACCCACGCATTCTGGGTGGCGGCTGGCGCGGGCGCCAGCATCAGCAGCAGGACGAGCGCGGCCCCCGTTTTCACGAGGAGTCGATTCTAACGCGTGCGGAGAGCCTTCACCACGAAGCTCACGAAGAACACGAAGGAAAGCTTTTTGGAAATCCCAAAGCCTTCTTCGTGTGCTTCGTGTCCTTCGTGGTGATGTTTACTAGTAGTTGAGCCAGCGGCTGATCTTGACGAGGAACACGTTCGTCGCCGGCGCGTCGAAGACGCCGCCGAAGTCGCGGCCGAACTGGAAGTCGCCGCGCGAGACGAAGTCGTCCCGCCCCTGCTGCCAGACGACGAAAAGCGCCGACCCGGGCCGGTATTCCCAGCGGAGCACGTTCGTCGTCCGGAAGGACCGCACGTTGAAGTCGGGGCTGCCGGCGTAGGCGTAGGGGGCGTAGCGGTCCTCATAGCGTTCGGCGCGCCCGTCGGTCAGTTCCTTGAAGTTCGCGTAGGCGCCAGCGGAAACGAACGGCTGGGCGTAGACCTGAATCGAGAGCGTCGGCGTGATCGTGTAGTTCACGCGCGCCGAGAGCTGGAGCGTGGTCTGGTCGATGCGGCCGAAGACGTAGCGCGTCCGGCCGTCCGCCGTCACGTTCCGCACCCACTGCGTGTCGGCCACGTTGCGGCCGAGCCGGATCCCGCCGCTGATGGACAGCGCGTCGCGAGGCCGCCAGGTCACGCCCGGCGAGACGTCCCAGCCCGACGACCCGTGGCCATCGTGGAATCCGGACGTGTTGAGGCTGGCGGACACCGCTTTGCGGTTGTCGGTGTTGAGGTACGTCCAGAGGCTGCGATAGCCCGGCGAGCGCACGACCGGCCCCCCGCGGGTGGCCCGGTCGGCGAGGCCGGAGCCGTTCACGTTGACCCCGAATCCCGTCTGCCAGTTGTTGGCGAACACCCAGTGCGCGTTGATGTTGCCGCCGGTGTACCGGCGGTCGCCGTCGAAGTTCCAGCCGGACCATTGGTTGAAGTTGACGCTCACGTTCCGCACGAACCGGCCCGGCTGGTCGTCGCGGATTTGGAACCAGTTGCTCTGGTTGATCTCGTCGGCGCGCTGCTGGAATCCGAGGTCGTTGATGTCGAAGCCCGGCGACTTGTAGCCGACGTTCGAGCTGAACCGGACCCGCTGGCCCGCGATCTTGTTCACGTTCATCGAGCCCGCGTGGCCCGAGAGCGACGTGCGCGTCGGGTCGTACGTCAGGTTTGCGGCGACGCGACGCTGGAAGCTGTGGACGTTGCTGCGCTGCAGGCGGTCGATGGCGTCCGCGCTGCCGCGCACGGCGCTGCCGGCCCAGTAGCCGGTCAGGCTGTAGCGGCCGCCGAATCGCCAGTCCCCGTCCACGCCGCCGGTCACCGCCGAGCTCGGGAGGAACCGCAGTTCGTCGGTCAGCCGCCGGTTCGTGCTGGTCATGAGGAAAGAGAGGCGCGAGTTGTTCGCGAACTCGCGGCTCACCCGGCCCACCGAGTAGCTCGTGGCCGGCTCGACCGGCGACCGCGATCGGCTGAGGTCGGGACCTGACGCGATCTCGGCGTCTTCGCGCGTCGTGATCGCGTTCAGCGCGCCCACGGTGAACTTGCCGATGCGGCCCGTGAGCTTGGTGGCGCCGACGATGGTCGAGTTCGTCGGCTGCGCCGCGAAGCCGTCCTCCGGCGCGCTCACGAAGCGATGGGGGGCGCGGCCAATCCGCCGCGAGTAGAAGAGGCCCTGGCACTGCCCGTCGTTGCAGTCCACGTTGAACGAGAAATTGCCGGACCCTTCGACGAAGAAGGGACGCCGTTCGGCAAAGAACGTCTCGAAGGCGCCGAGGTTCACGACCGCCGGATCGGCCTCGACCTGGCCGAAGTCGGGGTTGATCGTCGCCGTCAGCGTCAGGCCGGGCGCGACCTTGTACTTCACGTCGAGGCCCACGGTCGCCTGCGGGTCGGGCGAGGACTGCAGCGGGTTGCCCGGCGCGACGGGCGCCGTCTTCACCTCGGCGAGGGCGTAGGGCATGATCTCCAGCTTCTTCTGCGCGCCCCCGAATGCCAGGCCGGTGAGCTGGCCGAAGGACGAGACGTAGCCGCTCGCGCTGCGCGCGAGCAGCGGCCACGTCGAGGTCTCGTTCACGTGCGCGACGGTCCGCGCGACCGCGAAGCCAAACGCGTCGCTCGAGGCCGGGTTGAATCGGAGCTGGGAAAAGGGAATCTGAAACTCGGCCGTCCAGCCTTGCGGTGTCTGCTTCACCGCCACGTCCCACACTGCGTCCCAGCTCGGGTCGTTGTTGGTGTCGGCGAACCAGTAGCGGTCCTGCTTCACGCCGGCCGCGTTCACCGCGAACTCGTACGCGGTCCGCCGATCGCGATACGAGTCGATCATGATCCGCACCCAGTCGGACGGCGACTGATCGTCGCGCCGCGTGAGCAGGCCGACGATCTGATCCGGCTCCGGGTCGTGCGCCTGCACGGCCACGTACAACGCGCGGCCGTCGTACACCACGCGCACCTCGGTCTCGTGCGTGGCGGGCTCGCCCTCACGCGGATCGCGCTGCAAGAAGCCGCTCACCGGCGTGGCCGGCGTCCAGGCGGCGTCCGACAGGTCGCCGTCAATGGTCACGCCGCCCGAGCCCGGCGCAATCGCCGAGGCGATCACGGAGGCCGAGACCGGCGCGACCGCCAGCGGCCGCGCGCCTCCACCCAGCACGACGCCCAACGCGATCACAGATCCAGACAGCCAGCGCATGCGTCCCCCAGTTATTGGTCTCCGGCTTAGACGGAGGGAACGGCCGTGAAGTTGACGTGCCGCGCCATTGTCCTGGGATGAACGTTGGGACGGAGTGGTAATGTGTCCGGCTATGCGCACCACCGCTTGTCTCGCCGTGCTTGCCGCAATCGTGGTCGGGGCCGTCGCGTCCGGCGGTGCGAGCGCGCGCCGCGACCGTACGCAGCAAACGCCGTCCACCGCAGCGCGTGCCGCCTTGTTCGCGTTCGCCGAGCCGGGCATCTCGCCTGACGGGCGCGAGATCGCGTTCGCGTCCGGCGGGGACATCTGGTCGGTCGCCTCGAGTGGCGGAGACGCGCGGTTGCTGGTGGCCGACGCCGCCAACGATCGGCGTCCGCTGTTTTCACCCGACGGCCTCCGCCTCGCGTTCGTCTCGACCCGGACCGGCGGCGGCGACATCTACGTCCTGACGCTCGCCTCCGGCGGCGTCCGGCGCGTGACGTCGGACGACGGTCTGGAGCAGCTGGACGGGTGGTCGGCGGACGGGCGCTGGATCTACTTCAGCTCCACGAGCCGCGACGTCGCCGGGATGAACGACATCTTCCGCGCCCCGGCCCAGGGCGGCACGGCCATGGCGGTCTCCGACGAACGCTATGTCAACGAGTTCGGCGCGGCACCGTCGCCCGATGGCCGCCGCCTGGCGCTCGTCGCGCGCGGCATCGCGTCGAATCAGTGGTGGCGCAACGGCAGCAGCCATCTCGATCAGTCCGAGCTGTGGCTGCGCAACCTGGACGGCCCACCCGTCTACACGCCGCTTACGCGGCGCGACGCGCGTCAGGTCTGGCCGATGTGGAGCCCCGATGGCCGCGCGCTCTTCTACGTGTCCGATCGGGGCGGCGCGGAGAACATCTGGACGCGCGCGGTCGCCGCTGACGCATCCGCGTCGGGCCGCGAGCGCCAGGTGACGTCGTTCAAGGCCGGCCGCGTCCTGTGGCCGTCGATCGGCGGCGAGGGCCGGACCATCGTCTTCGAGCGTGACTTCGGCATCTGGACGCTCGACACGGCCAGCGGCGCCGCCCGCCAGGTGCCGATCGTCCGGCGCGGCGCGCCGACGGCGCCCCCGCCAGAGCGCGTCCGCCAGACGGCGACGTTCAGCGACCTCGCGCTGTCGCCCGACGGCCGGAAAGTCGCGTTTGTCGCGCGCGGCGACGTCTTTGCCGCCTCCGCCAAGGAGGGCGGCGACGCCGCCAGGGTCAGCGCGACGCCCGAGGTCGAGTCGCAGCCCGTCTGGGCGCCCGACAGCCGGCGGCTGGCGTACGTCTCGTCGCGCGGCGCCGGTCATCAGATCTATCTCTATGACTTCGCGGACTCGTCGGAGTCCGCGCTGACCGCCGGCCCCGCGCGGGACTTGTCCCCGGTGTTCTCGCCCGACGGCAAGTGGCTCGCGTTCCTGCGCGACGGCAAGGAGTTGCGCGTCCTGGATCTCGCGACGAAGCAGGACCGCGTCGTGGCCACCGGCACGCTGGCGGATACGATCGACCGGCCGCGGCCGGCCTGGTCGCCCGACGGCCGGTGGATCGCTCTCTTCGCAATCGGCGCCAAGGCGTTCACGAACGTCGAGCTCGTGCCGGTCACGGGCGGACCCAGGCGTCCCGTGAGCTTCCTCGCCAACGTCAACGCCAACACGATCGCGTGGAGCCGCGACGGGACCTATCTGTTGTTCGATACGGGCCAGCGCACGGAGCCGGGCCAGCTTGCGCGCGTCGATCTCACACTGCGCACGCCGAAGTTCCGCGAAGATTTGTTTCGCGATTTGTTTACCGAACCGCGGAATCCGAACCGTGAACCCCTGAACCCTGAACCCCTGAACCGTGAACCTCTGAACCCTGACCCCGTTTTCGCCGGCATCCGTCAACGCCTGTCCTTCGTGCCCGTCGGATTGGATGTCGGCGATGTGGCCGTGAGTCCGGACGGCAAGACGGCCGCGCTGCTCGCGGCGTCGGCCGGCCAGACGAACGTCTACGGCTACTCGCTTGACGAGCTGGCGACCGATCGTCCGGTCGCGCGGCAGCTCTCGACGTCGACGGGCGCGAAGGCCGATCCGCAATTCACGCCGGACAGCCGCGAGGTCTATTTTCTGGACGCGGGCCGGATTCAGATCGCGTCGGTGGAGTCCCGGCAGGTGCGCGCCCTCACCGTCACGGCCGAGCTGACGGTGGACTTCGCGGTCGAGAAGGGCCGGGTGTTCGAGCAGGCCTGGACGCTGATGCGCGACCACTTTTTCGATGCGATTTTCACCGGCGTGGAGTGGGCGCGTTCGCGCGAGCGCTAGGGCGCGCGCGCGGCCGCCGCCGCTACGCCCGACGAACTGCG